>JAJYPE010000062.1 GCA_021795585.1 Actinomycetes bacterium
GGTGCACACGCGCCGGGACGACAGCCGCTTCAGAACGATTTCCGTCGACACGTCAAGGTTGATCACCAGCTTCACTCCATCCGGGGCGAGAATTTCCTCCAGCGCCTCGGCCTGTGAAAGGGTGCGGGGAAAGCCGTCCAGCACGAATCCGTCATCCCTGCAATCGCTCCGGTTGAGCCGGTCCTGGACCGCGCCCAGTATCACTTCGTCCGGGACCAGCTCGCCCCGCTCCATGAACCCCTGGGCCAGCTTGCCGAACTCGGTTCCCTCTCGGGCGGCGGAGCGCAGCATATCCCCGGTGGAGATGTGAGAGATTCCGAGCGTTGCGGCCAGCTTGGAGCACTGGGTGCCCTTGCCGGCACCCTGCTTACCGAGCATGACGATGCGATATGGCTTGTTCAATGTCCATCCCCCAGTCCGCGCGCTATCGGCGCAGAAGGTCTACTTGAGGAACCCTTGATAATTGCGCATGGAGAGCTGCGAGTCGATCTGCTTCATCGTCTCGAGGCTCACGCCCACCGCAATCAGCAGGGTGATGCCCGCAAACGGATAGCCGGTCACGTGCCAAAGCGCCAGGACCACCGCCGGAAGCACCGCCACCGACGCCAGGAAGAGGGAGCCGGGGAGGGTGATACGGTTCAAGATCTTGGCCAGGTAACGCTCGGTGGGCGGTCCTGGGCGAATGCCGGGAATGAAGCCGCTCTGCTTGCGGATTATGTCGGCCTGCTGATAGGGATCGAAGGCCACCTGCACGTAGAAGAAGGTGAACATGATGATCAGCACGCCGTAGATCACGATGTAATAAAAGCTGGTTGGCGAAACGAGGTGGTTGTTCACGAAGGTCCGGAAGGACTGCCAGGGAATGATGTTGGAGAGCAGCACCGGGAAATAGAGGATCGACGAGGCGAAGATGATGGGGATAACGCCTGCCTGATTGACCTTCAACGGGATGTGGGTGCTCTCGCCTCCGTACATCTTGCGGCCCACCACCCTCTTGGCAAAGGTGACGGGTATGCGCCTCTGGCCCTGCTCGAAAGCGACGATGGCCACGAGTATGGCTATCGCCAGCAGGACTATCACTCCAAACTTGAAGCCACCCGCCTGGGCGAGAATGGCGTGGCCACCGGTCGGGATTCCGGCCACCACGTTGGCAAAGATGATGATGGACATGCCCTGCCCGATCCCGCGCTGGGTGATCAGCTCACCAAGCCACATGACCATCGCTGTGCCCGCGGTGAAGGTCAGCACGATAAAAATCACGCGTGGAACGGTGAAATTGGGGATCAGGTCCAGCGCCTGTCCGCTGGGCAGAAATCCGGCCCCACCGTTGTGAAAGACGAACGCGAGCCCGGTCGCCTGCAGGACGGCGAGCACGACTGTGAGATAACGAGTGGTTTGGGTCAGCTTCTTCTCGCCCACCGCACCCTGGTCGCGCCACTCCTCGAACTTGGGGATAACGGTGGTCAACAGCTGGATGATGATGGAGGAGGTGATGTAGGGCATGATGCCCAGACCAAAGATGGCAAAGTGGGTGAGCGCCCCACCCGAAAAGAGGTTGAGGAAGCCGAGAACGCCACCGGCCCCCGCCGTGCTCTCGAGCTGCCTCAGCGCGTTGAAGTCGATGCCGGGCACCGGAAGGTTGGCACCGAACTGGTACACGACGATTATGAAGATGGTGAAAAGGACCTTGTTGCGCAGGTCCGCAACTTTGAAGATGTTCTTCAGGCTTCCAAGCATCCAAACCCCGTCGATTCCACAGCGGCCGCGCCGCACCGCCTAACCAAGACTACAGCCGCCGCTTGCAGAGCCGAAACCGGTCCTGATTTCGTACGACCAAAAAAGAGGAGCCGGAGCGCGCCGCGCCCGGCTCCGAGAGCACACTCCTTTGCCGGAGCTCCGCCTTAGCGGTTGGCGTGCGCGTTGCCCTTGACCGGCGGCCGCCCACCCACGTAGGGCAATGGCAGCACTACCGCCGAACCACCGGCCGCACGAATGGCGAACTCCGCGGCGCGGGAGAACTTGTGGGCACTCACGGTGACGCCTGTACGGATTTCGCCGTCGGCCAGGACCTTCACCAGAGAGCGACGCTTGACGATGTTGTTGTTCGCCAGGACGGCCGGGTCGATCACCACGACGCCCTCGTTTGCAAGCTCCTGGATCCGGTCGAGATTCACGATCTCGTACTCCACGCGGAAGGGGTTGTTGAAGCCCTTCAGCTTGGGAGTGCGCTGGGTCAGGGGCAGCTGCCCGCCCTCGAACCCGACTGGGATGGTGTCACGAGCGCCCTGGCCCTTGGTACCACGGCCCGCGGTCTTGCCGCCCTTGCCCGCGATACCACGACCGACACGCTTGGGCTTCTTCTTGGAACCCGCTGCGGGAACCAAATCATGCACTTTCAGCATCGGATGCTCCTATCAGACTTCTTCGGAGACTTGGACCAGGTGGGAAACCCTGGCCACCATCCCACGGATCTCGGGGCGGTCGGCAAGCTCGTTCTTCGAGCCGATCCTGCCAAGGCCGAGCGCGCGCAGCGTACCGCGATGCTTCGGCTTGGTGCCGATGCCGGACCTGACCTGAGTGATAATCAGCTTCTTCTCAGCGGACACGTTCGCTCCTAAACCTGCTCGACTTGCTTCTGCTTCTCCTGGTATGCCTCCAAGATCGGCCTCGGGACAACCTCGTCGGCGTACTTGCCGCGCAGCTTGGCTATCTCATCCGGCCGCTTCAGATCGTGCAGCCCCGCAATGGTGGCATGCGCGACATTGATCGAGTTCGAGGAGCCCAGGGACTTGGCGACCACGTCATGGACGCCCGCCATCTCGAGGATCGCGCGCGCTGCGCCTCCGGCAATAACCCCGGTACCGGGGGCGGCAGGCTTGAGCAGCACTCTTCCGGCGCCGGCCTCACCAATCACCGGGTGAATGATCGTGTTCCCGGCCAGCGGCACGGCGAAGAGGTTCTTCTTGGCCTCTTCGATACCCTTCTGGACGGCGATACCGGCCTCCTTGGCCTTGCCGTAGCCCAGGCCGACCCGGCCGTTCTTGTCGCCGATCACCATCAGTGCGGTGAAGGAGAAGCGCCGGCCGCCTTTGACGACCTTGGCAACCCTGTTCACCTTGATGGTTCTCTCTTCAAACTCCGTATCCGCCACTTGTCAGAACTCCAATCCCTTGTTGCGGGCCGCATCGGCGAGCGCCGCGATCCGGCCGTGGTATTTGAAGCCCCCACGGTCGAAGACGACTTTGGTCACGCCCTTGGCCACGGCACGCTCGGCCAGCAGCTCACCAACCTTGGCGGATGCCTCGGCGTTGCCAGTGGCCTGGGTGCGAAGCGCAGCTTCCACGGTCGAAGCCGCCGCGATGGTGCGACCGGCCGAGTCGTCGACGATCTGGGCAACGATGTGGCGATTCGAGCGAAAGACGGCCAGGCGGGGCCGCTCCGCGGTCCCCACTACCGACTTGCGCACCCGACGATGCCTCTTCTTGCGCAGCGCCTGGCTGTTCACAGTGTTCTTAGACATACACAGCTCTCCAAGTGTTCCGGCGCTACTTGCCGGTCTTGCCAGCCTTGCGCTGGACTTTCTCACCGAGATACCGGACACCCTTGCCCTTGTAGGGCTCGGGCTTGCGGATCTTCCTGATGTTGGCGGCCACCTGGCCGACCACTTCCTTATCGATTCCTCTGACGATCACCCTGGTCGGGGTGGGCACCTCAAAGGTGATACCCTCCGGGGCCACCACCGGGACCGTGTGCGAGAAGCCGAGCGAAAGCTCGATCTCCCCCGGACCCTTGGCAACGGCGCGATAACCAACGCCGATGATCTCGAGCTCCTTGGTGAAGCCGTTGGTCACACCGGTGACCATGTTCGCCACCAGGGTGCGCGAAAGCCCGTGCATGGCTTTGGAGAGCCGCTCGTCATTGGGACGCTCCACGAAGAGCGTTCCTTCCTCCTGCCGGACGGTGATCTCGCCGGGCAGCGTGCGAGAGAGTTTCCCCTTGGGCCCGGAGACCGTGAGCTCTTGCACACCGGAGATCTCTACGCTCACTCCGGCCGGCACTCCGACCGGAACCTTACCGATTCGAGACATACAAAGTTCCTTCGTAACTACGTGCCGCTACCAGACGTAGCAGATGATCTCGCCGCCCATGTTCTCCTTGCGCGCCTCACGGTCGGTCATCAGACCCTTGGAGGTCGAGAGCACCGCGACGCCGAGGCCGCCCAGCACGCGGGGCACCGAGTCGGCTCTGCTGTAGACACGCAACCCGGGCTTTGAGACACGCTGAATGCCGGAGATCACCCTCTTACGTTCGGGAGAGTACTTCATCCTTATCTCCAGGGCGTTGCCGGGCTTGCCGTCGGCGGGCTTCACCGAGAAGCTCTCGATATAGCCCTCCTTCTGCAGGATCTCCGCCAAGGCGCCCTTGAGCTTGGAGCCGGGCATTACCACGGTGTCGTGCATGGCCACATTCGCGTTGCGGATGCGCGTAAGCATGTCCGCAATGGGGTCCGTCATCATGGCTGTCCCTCCTTCCTACCAGCTCGCCTTGGTGAGACCGGGAATCTCGCCAGCATGGGCCATGGTCCGCAGGCAGATCCTGCAAAGACCGAATTTCCTGTAAACCGAGTGAGGCCTGCCGCAGCGGCCACAGCGCGAGTAGGTCCGCACCTTGAACTTGGCGGCCCGCCTCTGCTTCTCGATAAGCGCCTTCTTGGCCATCTTTTGAACTAACCCTCTCTCTTGAAGGGGAAACCGAACGCCGCGAGGAGGGCACGCCCCTGCTCGTCAGTCTCGGCGGTGGTCACGATGGAGATATCCATGCCCCGGATGGAGTCGATCCTGTCGTAATCGATCTCAGGGAAAATAAGCTGCTCCGCTACCCCGAAGGTGTAGTTCCCATGCCCGTCGAACGAGTTGGGATCCAGCCCACGGAAGTCGCGGACCCTGGGGATCGCCAGAGCCACCAGCCGATCGAAGAACTCCCACATGCGGTCGCCGCGCAAGGTCACCTTGGCGCCGATCGCGTTGCCGGCGCGGAGCTTGAAGCTTGCCACCGACTTGCGGGCCCTGGTGACCACCGGCTTCTGGCCGCTGATGATCTCCAGATCGCGAAGTGCACCCTCCAGGAGCGAGGCCTGCTGGGTTGCACGGCCGACTCCCATGTTGATGACGATCTTCTCCATGCGTGGGACCTGCATGACGTTGGGCAGGCCCAGCGTCTCCTTGAGCTGCTGGCGCAGCACGGTGTTGTAGCGCTCCTTGAGGCGCGGAATCTCGGGGGCCTCGACGCTCACAGCTCACCTCCACACTTCTTGCAGACGCGTACCTTGACGCCCTCGGCGTTGAACTTGTATCCGACACGCGTCGGACCGTCCGTAGAGCAGATGATCTGGACGCTGGACGCCGAGATCGGCATGTCCTTGTCGATGATCCCGCCCTGGGTCACCTTGTTGTTGGGCTTGAGGTGCTTCTTGGCCACGTTCACGCGCTCGATGATGACGCGGTTCTCGGTCGGCATCACGCGCGAAACCGTTCCCTCGCGGCCGCGCTCTTTGCCGGCCATCACCTTGACCTTGTCGCCCTTGCGGATCTTCACTAAAGCACCTCCGGCGCCAGCGAGACGATTCTCATGAACTTCTTGTCGCGCAGCTCGCGGCCCACCGGCCCGAAGATGCGGGTGCCTCTGGGCTGCATGGCGTCATTGATGATCACCGCGGCGTTCTCGTCGAAGCGGATGTAGCTGCCGTCAGCGCGCCGCTTCTCCTTCTTGGTGCGAACGACCACGCACTTTACGACGTCACCGCGCTTCACCGAAGCACCGGGAATGGCGTCCTTGACGGTGGCCACGAAGATGTCGCCGATGCTGGCGTAGCGCCTGCGCGAACCGCCGAGCACCTTGATGACCAGAACCTCTTTGGCGCCGGAGTTGTCGGCGACCTTGAGGCGAGTCTCCTGCTGTATCACCTTGCACGCTCCACGATCTCGATGACCCTCCAGCGCTTGAGCTTGGAGAGCGGCCTGGTCTCCTCAACGCGCACCGTGTCGCCAATGTGCGCGTCGAACTTGCCGTCGTGCGCATAGAGCTTCTTGGTCCGCTGCACCGTCTTGCGATAGCGGGGATGGCGCACGCGCTCGATGATCGCCACCACGACCGTGTCGGTCATGGAGTCGGAGATCACCGTGCCCTCGCGAACCTTCTGTCTTGCCACTTCCACGGGCTTACCCTCTTCGGTCATCGGGCCACCTGCCCGCCCTCGGCGCTCTTGGCGCGCTCATTCTGAATGGTACGAAGCCGGGCGACGTCCCTCTTGAGGGCACTGACCCGAGCGGTGTTGGCCACCTGCGAGGTGGCCAGGTCGAAGCGAAGGCTGAAGAGTTCCTTGGTCAACTCCTCAATCCGCTCGGCAAGCTCAGCATCGGCGAGAGTTCTCAACTCGGATGGCTTGGTCATCTCTATGCACCCACCATCTCGGAGAGGTTGTCGCGAACCACGATGCGCGCCTTCATGGGCAGCTTCTGGATCGCTCGCTCGAGCGCTCCCCTGGCCAGATCCTCCGAGACTCCGTTCAGCTCGAAAAGGATTCGGCCCGGCTTGACAACGGCGACCCAGAACTCCGGGTTGCCCTTGCCCGAACCCATGCGGGTCTCGGCCGGCTTCTGGGTGACCGGCTTGTCCGGGAAGACCCGGATCCAGACCTTGCCACCACGGCGGACGTGGCGAGTCATGGCGACACGGGCGGCCTCGATCTGGCGGGCGCTAAGCCAGCCGGCCTCGAGGGCCTGAATTCCGAAGTCGCCGAAGTTCAGCTCGGTGCCACCCTTGGCGACGCCGGTGCGGCGGCCACGCTGCACCTTGCGGTGCTTAACCTTACGGGGCATCAACATGACTAATCACTCTCCCGCTTGAAGTGGGTGGTCTCGTGAGAATCGGGGCGAACTCGCTTCTCCAGCTCCTCACTGCGGTCCAAAATCTTCTCGAGGCTCTCGTCCGGCGCGGCGGCGGGAGCGGCTACGGGCTCGGCGGCAGGTGCCGCTTGTGCCGCAGCACGGCCCCGGGTCTCTCCGGTACGGCGGCCACCGCCGGCGGAAACGATGCGCCGGGGGCGCGCGGGCGCCTCAGGAGCGGGCTCCGTCTGGCTGGGAACCTTATAGGGGACGATGTCGCCCTTGTAGATCCAGACCTTCACGCCGATGCGTCCGAAGGTGGTGCGGGCCTCGCGGAAGCCGTAATCGATATCCGCGCGCAGCGTATGCAACGGCACCCGGCCTTCGCGATACGACTCCTTGCGGGCCATCTCGGCTCCGCCCAAACGTCCGGAGCACTGAATGCGAACTCCCTGCCCCCCGGAGCGCTCAACCAGCTGCAGTGCGCGCTTCATCGCGCGGCGGAAGCTGACGCGGCGTGCAAGCTGATCGGCAATGCTCTGGGCGACCAGAGCGGCATCCAGTTCGGGCTGGGATACTTCCTTGACGTTGAGCTGAACCCTTTCGTTCTGGATCAGCTGACCCAGGTCGTGGCGAAGCTCCTCGATCTTCTTGCCCTGGTGGCCGACGATCGGGCCGACCTTGGACGAGTAGATGTCAACGCGTACGTCACCACGCTTGCGCTCGATCTCGACGCGGGAAAGCTGGAGTGTTTCCAGGCGCTTGGTAAGGAAGTTGCGGATCTTCCAATCCTCGAGAACCGTTTCGCGGTAGTTCTTGTCCTCGTACCAGGTCGACTTCCACTTGGTAGTGATCCCGAGACGGAAGCCGTACGGATTTACCTTCTGACCCATCAGTTCTTCTCGCTTCCCTCAGAATCCTCGCCGCCGGCCTCGGGGGCATCCCCGGCATCGGCCTCGGTGGCAGGAGCCTCGGCTTCGACGACCTCAGTGGTCTCAACTACCTCAGCGGTCTCGACGGTCTCCACCTGTGGTGCCTCGACCTCGACTGCCTCGACCTCGACTGCCTCGACCTCGACGACCTCGACCTCAGGGGTCTCGACGGTCTCCACCTGTGGTGCCTCGACCGTCTCAACTTCTACGGCCTCGACCTCGGTGGCAGGAGCCTCAGCGGCCTCGTCGCCAAGGGAGCGGCGGACGCGAGCGGCGCGCCGTGCCGTGCGTCGGGATTCGTCGGCGGACCTCTTGCGAGACACCTCGACGAGGCGCTCGGATTCCATGCGCGAGACGACGATGGTGATATGGCTGGTCCGCTTGCGAATGGCGCCGGCGCGTCCACGGGCGCGCGGGCGGAACCGCTTCATCGTGATTCCCTCGTCCGCCCAGCAGGCCGAGACGTAGAGCTCATCGGCCGGGATGGAGTCGTTGTTCTCCGCATTGGCCACGGCGGAAGCCAACAGCTTCAGCACTGGCCGGGCGGAACCGCGCTCGGTGTAGACGAGGATGTCGCGGGCGGAGATGATGTCCTTGCCGCGGATCAAGTCGAGCACCTCGCGAACCTTGGAGGCGGAGGCGTGATGATTCTTGAGCACCGCGCGGGTGCCAGGAGCGGTTGCCACGCTGCTCATCTCCTCTTGCCGGCCTTCTCTTGGCCGGCGTGGTAGCGGAAGGTCCGCGTCGGGCTGAACTCGCCGAGCTTGTGTCCGACCATCGCCTCGGTGATGTAAACCGGCACGTGCTTGCGCCCGTCATGCACGGCGATGGTGTGGCCCACCATGTCCGGGATCACGGTGGAGCGGCGGGACCAGGTCTTGATCACGCGCTTCTCGCCTTTTGAGTTCTGATCGTCCACCTTCTTCAGGAGGTGGGAGTCCACAAAGGGACCCTTCTTCAGGCTTCTCGCCATCTGCTAAACCCCTCTATCGCCTTGCGCCGCGGGTACGGCGGCGGCGGATGATCAACTTGTCACTGTCCTTGCGCTTGGAACGGGTGCGGCCCTCGGGCTGACCCCATGGCGAAACCGGGTGCCGGCCACCGGAGGTCTTGCCCTCGCCGCCACCGAGCGGGTGGTCGACAGGGTTCATGGCAACGCCTCGGGTCTGCGGGCGGACGCCCTTCCAGCGGTTGCGGCCGGCCTTGCCGATGGAGATCAGCTCGGCCTCGGCATTTCCCACCTCGCCGACGGTCGCGCGGCAGTCGATCGGCACGCGGCGCATCTCGGTGGAGGGAAGGCGAAGAGTGGCGAAATCGCCCTCCTTGGCCACCAGCTGGATGGACATGCCGGCACCACGCGCCAGCTTGCCGCCTTGGCCCGGACGCAGCTCCACATTGTGAACCGTGGTTCCAACCGGGATGTTGCGCAGCGGAAGGGCGTTGCCTACGCGTATGTCTGCCTGGGCGCCGGACTCCACCATGGAGCCCACGGCCAGGCGGGCGGGGGCCAGGATGTAGGCCTTCTCACCGTCAAGGTAGTGCAGGAGCGCGATGCGCGCGTTGCGGTTGGGATCGTATTCGATAGCGGCCACCTTGGCGGGAACCCCGTCCTTGCGCCGCTTGAAGTCGATGATGCGGTACTGGCGCTTGTGGCCGCCACCGCGGTGCCGGGACGTCTTGCGCCCGTAGCTGTTGCGCCCGCCCGAGGAACTCTGGGGGGCCAGCAGGCTCTTCTCCGGGTAGTCCTTGGTTATCTCCGCAAAGTCGGAGCTGGACTGGAAACGACGCCCCGCGCTGGTCGGCCTTCTCTTCCTGATTGCCATGTGCCGTTACCTATCTCTGCTGCTGGAACAACTCGATGGTGCCCTCCTTGAGGGTCACCATGGCGTGCTTCACGGAGGGGAGCTGCGAGTAGACGCCCGTCTTGCGCGAGCGGCGACGCTTCCCCTTGCGATTGAGGGTGTTTACCTTGTCGACCTTGACCGAGAAGATCTCC
>JAJYPE010000063.1 GCA_021795585.1 Actinomycetes bacterium
GCGCGGAACGCCTCCTTGAGGATCGGCAGGTCGAAAACGATGGTCGCCGCGACCGCGGCAACCGGAGCGATCAAAAGCCGTCCCCAGGGGATAGGGCCCGGCCAAGCTCATGGCACGGGCCCGGCGTGGGCGTGCCGAGGGACGAGCGGGCGGACGGTTGGTCTGCACTCCCGTTGCACTTGTGATCGCTGCGCCCGGGGCTGCCTCAGGCGGCGCTTACCACCACCACCGAGGCAAGGGTCAAGGCGGCGCCCAGCAACTGGACCCGGTTCAGGCGCTCCTTGTTGATGAGTGCTGCCAGGATCGCCGTGGTGAGCGGGTAGGTCGAGCCGAGCGCTCCCACAATCGAAAGGTTGCCGAGTCGCGAGGAGAGCGCAAAGAGCCCGTTGGCGGTTACGTCCATCACGCCGATCGCGGCGATTCCCATGGAGTCTTTTTTCGTGAGGGAGAACTTGTCGCGCCTGAAGAGGGCGAAGGATCCCATCATCGCGACGCTGGTTATACGCTGCACTGCCAGGGTCGCCAGCACCCCGGCCGGCGCGGACTGCGCCAGGGCGACGTAGGCGGTCCCAAACCCGAGAGCCGCCAGGGCCGAGAGGCCAAGCACCTTGAGATTTGCCCGGCTCAGCCGGTCATGGTGGCCGGAGCTGACCACGGCCACGCCGATAATGCAGCCCGCCAGGCCAAGCAACTGGAGGGCGTCGGGCCGCTCGCCCAGAGCGATGCCCACAACCACCGGCACCACGCCGCCGGTGGCCGATACCGGGCCGACGATGCCCATCGGGCCGATGGAGAGGGCCCTGTAGTAGAGGCTCAGAGCTGTCGCTCCGACCACACCGGCAAGCATCGCCCAAACGAGCTGGTGATGCAGGTGAAGAGAGGAGGTGAGCAGGCCGGCGATGATAACGGCCACGAGCGCCGCGCTCTGGGAGAACAGCACCGTGAGATAGGCGACATGCCGTTTGGCGAACATGCCGCCGCCGAAGTCGGCGCTGCCCCAAACGAGGGCGGACAGCACCGCAAGCAGCTCTCCCATTGGTCCCTTCCGCGGCGCTGAGCACGACGCGCCGATTCAGTAGCCCACCGGGCGCGCCCCTGCCGGAGTTCCGGCCATCGAATAAAGCTATTCGCCCGGCGCGGCCAAGGGCAAAGGGAAATCAGCTCTGGGGCGCTTACAGGCCCAGGGTCTCGGCGATCCAGGCACCCAGGCGCTCCGCCACAGCCTTGGATATGCCATGGCCGCCCGGGTCGCGCACGGCGGTGACCTCGGCGCCCGAGGAGGCTGTCAAGTACTGCCAGGTGCGGGACATCAACTCGGGCGGCATCACCTCGTCGGTGTCCCCGTGGGCAACCATGACTTTGGCTCCGGCCAGCCGGCCCGGCTCAACCGACAGGCCCGCCTCGAACGGCAGGGTCCCGTACAGGATGGCGGTCCCGGCGTATCGGCCGGGGTCGTCGAGCAGCAGGCCGCCCGCGAAGGCGGCGCCTCCGGAGAAGCCGACCAGGACCACCGGGCGCCCCGTGGATACCCCTTGGAGCCAGGCCGTGAACCAGTCCATGGTCTCGCGCAGGGATCCCGCTACCGGCCGGCCGATGCCACGGTTGGCGAACCAGGCGTACCCGCCCCCCTCGGAGATTGGGGCACGGAGCGCAGCGTAGGTGGCGCCGGCCGGCAGCACGGATGCCAGGGGAAGGATTCCGGCTTCGTCCGAGCCGCGGCCGTGCAGAAGCACGACCAGCGGCGACGAGGGGTCCTGGGAGCCGGCCAGCCGCACCACCGGCAACACGGGCATTGGGCTCACTTGGCATCCTCGGTGACGATCCTGCCCGCGGTCGGCACGCCTGCCCAGCGCTGCAGCTCGGCGGAGAGGTCGAGGTGGTCGATGGGGGCCGCGTTGGCGTATTCGCCCCAGTCCTGGCGGGGAAGCATCCACATGATCTCGAACTCGTTGCCGTCGGGATCCGCGCCGTAAAGGCTCTTGGTGGCGCCATGGCTCGATTCGCCGGTAAAGGCGCCGGAGCTGATGAGGGTCTCGCGCGCCTCGGCAAGCTCCTCGATGGTGTCTAGCTGCCAGGCGAGATGGTAAAGGCCGATGGCTCCGCGGCGCTTGGGGCCGCCGGCGGTGCCGACGCCGAAGAGGCCGAGATCATGATGGTTGCCCGATTTAGGAAGGCGGAGGAAGGCCGCGTTGGCGCGCGGCTCGGTGGCCATCACCTCCATGCCGAACACCTCGGTGTAGAAGGCGACCGAGCGAGCGAGGTCGGAGACGAAGAGGACCGCGTGGTTTAGGCGTGTTGGCGAGAACCCCATCTTTCGGGACTCCTTTCGATTGGCGGCGAGCTACGGGCCCGCCGGCGCCTTGCCACTTCGGCGTTGCGCAATAGGGAGAACATAGTTGATATGTCATCTATTCCTTGGGGCGGACTGGGCGACGGGGGCTACTGGCCGCCGGTGCCGGGTGCGGCCTGCAGCTTGGTCAGCATGTCATTGATCGCTCCATCCTGCGCCTGCAGGTGGCGCTGCAGCTCCAGGCATTCGTGCAGTATTGCCTCGGCGTCGTTGTAGGTCTGCTCGGAGCGGCGGTCGGCCGTCTCTGCCTGGATGTTCTGCCCCACCATGATGATGGAGAGCAAAACCAGCTGGAGAAAGGTCTGTGCCACCCAGGAGACGATGGCCTGGATCCCGGAGTGGAGCGCCCCCGGCAGGCTGAGAAGGTCCCAGGCCGCGAAGATGTAGGCGCACCACATGGATCCGACCAGCTTGGTGATGAGCAGGGCCAGCCTGCCGTTGAAGCCGACAGCGGCGTCTGTCGTCTTTGGCGGCTGCTGCTTGCGGCGCTCGACGATGTGGGGATGCAGGACGTGTTCGAATTCCATTGGCGAATGATACATCGGCGTTGCGGTCCGCAAGCGGGCCTTGCCCCTGAAGTCGTGCTGCTCAGAGGATGGAAGGGAGCAGCAGCAGCCCGAAGGCCATCACCAGGAGCGAGACGCCGAGCACAAGCGCCCGGTGGAGGCCGTGGATTCGCAGCCTGGCCGGCAGCGCCCTTGCCTCCAGAAGGAGCAGCAACCCGAGCACCACGGGCAGAAGGAGGGCGTTCATCACCTCGACCTCCACGACTGCCTGGACCAGGCTGATGCCGGAGAGGACCACCACCGCTCCGAGGATGTGGGCCAGCCAGTAGACGGTGTAGAACTTGGCGGTGGCGCGGTCGGGTCGCTCGTTCAGGGAGTGCCTCCAGCCAAAGACCTCCGAAAGGCCCCAGGCTGCCGCGAGCGACGCAACCAGTGCCGCCACCAGGGCGGCCCCTAACATGGCCAGGCCGAGCAGCGCCTTTGCGCCCAGGTCACCGAGGAAGGGTTGGAGAGCGGCCGACATCCGCCCAACGGTGTCGAGCCGATCGCCGAATCCCAGCCTTCCAACGGTGGCTGCGAAAAGGATGACCGTGGCGATGGTGACGAGCTGGGTGAGGACGGCGCCGATGGCGGTATCGCGCCTCTCGCGCCCCAGGTCCGCCTCACCCAGCCCGCGGTCCACCACCGCCCCCTGCTGGTAGAAGATCATCCAGGGCATGACCACCGCTCCGATGTTGGCGGTGAGCAGCAGGAGATAGGAATGGTTGGTGACGGGCGCGGAGGCCAGGCCGCGCGCAAGCGAGGAAAGACCGGGATGGGCCATGAGCATGGCGGGGATGAAGGCGAGTTCGGCCATTCCGAGCGCTATCCCGATCCTCTCTGCGCGCTTGTAGCTGCCTGTCATGGCGATTCCGACCAGGAAGGCGGTGGCGAGGGGGACCGTCACCCAGCGGGAGACGCCGAATATCTCGCCCACTCCGGCCACGGCGGCGAATTCGCTCAGCAACGCGCCCGTCGCCGAGAGGAAGAGAGTGAGCGAGGAAAGCAGCGCCACTGCCGGTCCGAAGTGGCGCCGGATCAGTGCTCCGTGGCCCTCTCCAGTGGCCACTCCCAGCCGTACCGTAATTTCCTGGACCGCATAGAGGACGGGTATGAGAAGGATCTGGGGTAGCACCATGGCGTATCCCCACACGGCTCCGGACTTGGCGGCGGTTATGAGACTGCCGGCATCGCTGTCGGCGAGCATCACGACCAGGCCGGGGCCGAGAGTGGCGGCCAGGATGGCGGCGGAGCGGACGCGCAGCGACGTGCCCCGGCCGCCAGGGCGGGCCGAAGGAGACGCTCCCCCCGCACGTGTGATCGGCGTCCCGCTCATCGCCCCAAACGGTAACGGCGCTGCTCGCGTGCGACCAACAGTGGAAATACGCAAGGGTCTTCCAAGCTGGTTAGGGACCAAAGTCACTTTCCTTTTGGACCCGTGGCGCGCCAAATGTACGGACATTAGTTTTTGGTAACAGAGGCCGTCGCAGTACCTGCGCGCGGCGGGCAAAGGTGCAGGATCGGCGTGGGCGGCGTGCCGCCGGCGCTGGTGTTTTCCTACCCTGGCTCTCCGCAGCGGAGCAACATCGAGGCCGCGAGCACCCGCGCCCTAGGCCGTGCGGGATGAGGGGAGGATCCGTGGCTAGGACAGTCATCCTTGGAGCCGGAATTTCGGGCCACACCGCCGCGCTTTACCTGCGCCGCATGTTGGGCTCGGACCACGAGGTAGTGGTGGTGTCGCCCAACTCCAACTGGAACTGGATACCCTCCAACATCTGGGTCGGGGTGGGCAGAATGACGCGCAAACAGGTCACCTTCCCGCTGGCACCGGTCTACAAGCGCAAGGGAATCGAGTTCCGGCAAGCTTTGGCAGTCGGGCTTCATCCGGAGGGTGACGCCGACACCGAAGGGGGCTTCGTCGACGTCGTCTACACCGACCCCTCCCGTTCCGGTGAGACCGAGCGCTTAGAGTACGACTTCCTCATCAACGCCACTGGCCCCAAGCTCAACTTCGGGGCCACCCCTGGTCTCGGGCCGGACGGCAATTCGCTCTCGGTGTGCACCGCGCCGCATGCGGAGCAGACCGCGGCGGCTCTCGAGAACGTGATCCAGGCCCTGCAGCGGGGGGAGCGCCAGACTCTGGTGATCGGCATGGGGCACGGCACCTGCACCTGCGAGGGGGCGGCTTTCGAGTACACCTTCAACGTCGAGCACGAGCTGCGTACCCGCGGGGTGCGCGACCGTGCCGAGGTGGTCTACCTCTCCAACGAGAGCGAGCTCGGAGACTTCGGAGTCGGCGGGATGCACTTTGCCCAGCAGGGCTTCGTGACCAACTCCAAGATGTGGACCGAATCACTCTTCCGCGAGCGCGGCGTCAAGGCCGTGTTGCAGGCCCACGTGGAGAAAGTCGAGCCGGGCGAGGTCCACTACGAGCAGCTGGACGGTACCAAGGAAAGCCTCAAATTCGACTTCGCCATGCTGCTCCCGCCGTTCCGCGGCGTGGACATGAAGGCCTGGGACCGCGAGGGCAACGAAATCACCTCCCAGCTCTTCGCTCCCAACGGCTTCATGCGCGTCGACGCCGACTACACCCCCAAGCCCTACGAGGAGTGGACGGCGGCCGACTGGCCGAAGAATTATCAGAGCCCGTTCTACGACAACATCTATGCGGTGGGAATCGCCTTCGCGCCGCCTCATCCCATATCCAAGCCCCGCACCAGCCCCAACGGCACCGTGATCACTCCGTCACCACCGCGCACCGGAATGCCCT
Organism: Actinomycetes bacterium; assembly: GCA_021795585.1. Classification (GTDB taxonomy): domain Bacteria; phylum Actinomycetota; class Acidimicrobiia; order Acidimicrobiales; family Acidimicrobiaceae; genus Acidithrix. The sequence continues at coordinate 5,666 of JAJYPE010000063.1, forward strand.
CCGGGGTGATGGGCCGCACCGCTGCCGAGGCGATCGCAGACCGGATCAAGAACGGGAAGGCACTCCACCAGCACACCGCATCCATGGCCTCCATGGGCGCCGCCTGCATCGCTTCGGCGGGCGCCGGGCTGCGCAACGGGACGGCGGCGATGATGACGATGTATCCGGTCGTTCCTGATTACCAGCGCTTTCCGGGAGAGGGGCGGGACCTCAAGGAGACCACCGGCGAGATCGGCCTCAGCGGCCACTGGACCAAGTTGCTCCTGCACTATCTCTTCATCTACAAGGCCAAGGCACGCCCCTTCTGGCATCTGATTCCGGAGTAACGATGGCGCTGCAAGTTTCGAACCCAGGAGGGCGACCCATGGATCAAGGGAATGCCGACATCGCGGTGGCACCTCTTCCGACCGCCGGCACGCTGCGATCGCGCAAGAGCCTGCCGAAGCAGGTTCTCCGCTTCGCGGCCTTCAACCTGCGGATGCTGAAGATGGTCCGGATGGGGCACCACTGACCACCGGTTTGCCGACGTAAACCCGCGGAGCGCCGTGGTCACTAAGTCATCGGTTGCGCGTTCCGGGTAGCCGCGTGAGTTCCGTTCGCCCAGTTTCATCCGGGGCAAGCGGGGCGGGAGAGTTCGTGCCTGCGAAAATTAGGGGCCGGTGCCAAAGGAGGCTCCGGGCATCTTGGCCGATGCCCGGAGCGCGACGGCGGACCCCGCACTGATCCGCCAGGCGGTGGGTCGTCACCAGGCGCGATAACATCGGCTCAGATTCTGTAGGTGCCACGCGAATCTGCACAAGATTCGGGACACAATCGGTCCGGATCGCCTGGGGCCGACGCTGATGACCACAACCTTCCTACCCGCGGGTGGTCATCGGCTTCGATGAGTTGGGGCGTTCTCGCCTGATATTCGGCCTGTCCTCGTCGTTCGCCCGCTGCCGCCAATTCGCTCCGCCACCCGTTTCGACACCGCTGAGTCGCCGATGGCGCCACCCGGATTCGCCGTTTCCCCACCCGAAGAGGTAGAGATTCCACCCTTCACGAAGCCGTGACATGTGACACAGTCCATGCATTGTCCATGAAGGGGGAGGTCCTATGGGGATCCTTTTGAACGTAGACAACGGCGGTACCTTCACCGACGTGTGCGCGAGTGATGGCGCCCGGCTCGTATATGCCAAGACTCCCACCACGCCTCACGACTTGACGCAGTGCTTCCTCGAGGGCCTGAGAAAAGTATCGGCCCGTTTTTATGGCGAGGAGGACCTGGTTCGCCTCCTGCGCGACACCGCGCATCTGCGTTACTCGACCACCTCAGGCACCAATGCCGTGGTCGAGCGCAAGGGGGCTCCGGTTGCTCTCCTGGTCGAGGCGGGCGAGGAGGAGTCGTTGTACGGGCTGGGCGGAATGGCCGGTGGCGGCTTGTGGCGTGCCATGGTCCCGGCGCGGCCCGTGGGCATCAATATCTCCGCCGATGGCAGCTTCACCACGGAGGAGTTCACCACCGCCATCAACAACCTAATTGCCACCAATGCCTCGCGCATAGTTGTGGCGCTGCGCACACTCAAAGCGGAGCGCGCCGTAAAGGCCGAGCTCCTCGCGCGCTACCCGCGCCACTTGCTGGGCGCGATACCCTTTACCCTCTCCCACGAACTGGTGGGCGACGAGGACCACGGGCGCCGGGCCGTCTCGGCGGTTATCAACTCCTACCTGCATCCAGGCATGGAGCACTTTCTCTACAGTGCGGAGAAGAGCTGCAAGCGTGACGGCCTGACCAGCCCGCTCCTCATTTTCAGGAACGATGGCAATTCCGCCCGGGTGGCGAAGACGACGGCCTTGAAAACATGGGGATCGGGCCCGCGTGGCGGCCTGGAGGGGGCTGCGGCCTATGCATCGCTCTATGGCGCCCCCGTGCTGGTGGGCATGGATGTAGGCGGAACCACCACCGACATCTCCGTGGTCGAGAATGGCACCATCTCGGTCCTGGCCCATGGACGTGTCGACACGGCGTCGATTTCGTTCCCCATACCTGAGCTGCGCAGTATCGGCCTGGGCGGAAGTTCCGTAGTGCATGTCTCCGGAGGAAGAATCGGAATCGGCCCGCGCAGCGTCGGCGCCGCTCCCGGACCCGCCTGCTTTGGCCGCGGTGGGACCGACGCAACCTTGACGGACGCCCTTCTGGTGGCAGGAATCCTCGATCCCGACCGCTATCTCGGTGGCGAGCTGCGCCTGGATATGGCCAGAGCAGCGGCTGCCATGGTCGCCAATGTCGGCGAGCCGCTCTCGCTGTCGGCCGAAGGCGCCGCACTGGCGGTGCTACGCGCCTTCGAGGAGGAGGCCGGCCGTGCGGTGCGCGCGATACTCGACCAACTCGGGCGTGGCCCCGACCAGGCCGTGCTGCTGGCCTTTGGCGGCGCCGGCCCCGTCGTGGCAACGGGGATCGCCTCGGCCGCAGGAATTCGCGAGGTGATCGTGCCCGGCCTCTCCTCGGTCTTCAGCGCTTTCGGGATCGGATTTAGCGGACTGGCCCACGAGTACAGCTCGCCAATGCCGCCCGATCCGGCGGATGCGAGCCGCTTGCGGGACGAGATGCTGGCCCGGGTCACGCAGGATATGTTCGGCGAAGGGGTGCCTGGGGATGCGTGTGAGCACGAGACCTTCGCACGCCTAGTGGACCAGGGAGTCGTGAGGGACCTTCCCTGGCTGGGCGGGGAGGTGGCAGCCGGGGCCGCGAGCTTGGTGGTGCGCGGCTCTTATCCGCTCCCCACCTTTACCCTCGAGGCCGACCACGACCGTTCCGAGCGCCCCATCGGCTCCCAGGGTGTCCGGCGAGTGCTGACCGGGGCAGGCGAGACCACCGAGGTGCCCCTGCACAGCCAGGACGCTCTGGTGGTTGGTGCCTCCGGCTCGGGCCCTGCCGTCATCGCGGGCGATTACCTCACCTGCTTGGTCGAGGAGGGCTGGAAGTTCCGTATCTCAGCAAACGGAGATCTCATCATGGAGGTAGAAGAGTGAGCAGCAGCGCCGCTGGATCCAGCGTGGACATAACCGAATATCTCTCCATCGATTTGGAGACCGAACGCTGGAAGTGCCGCGTCTGCGGCCATGATATCGCCGACGCGCGGTCCAACTACAAGACCGGGCTGGTCGTATACGACCGTGATCCTCGGGAGATTCACCGTCCCATCCTGGACGAGAGCTACGAATTCACCTACGCCCCCGACCCCACCTGGTGCCGGATCGTGGAGTTCTACTGTCCCGGCTGCGGGACGATGGTCGAGAACGAGTACCTTCCGCCTGGCCATCCCCTAACCCACGACATGGAATTGGACATCGACTCGCTCAAGCGCCGGCATGCCGCCGGGGGAAAGGAGTAGCACCATGAGGCAGGTCAGCGTCGATATCGGAGGCACCTTCACGGACTGCTTCCTCATCTACGACGGCGCCTACGTCGAGGCGAAGTCACTCACCACCCACCACAACCTGGCCTCGGGCTTCATGGACGCCCTCTCCCAAGCCTGTGCCCAGGTCAACCTCGAGGTTGAGCGCGTCCTTTCCGAGGTCGATGCGGTGCGCTATGCCACGACGCTTGGCACAAACGCGCTCATCGAGCGCAGCGGGCCCGAGGTGGCCATTCTTACGACGGCCGGCTTCGAGTCGACCGTTCCTCTTATGCGTGCTCGCGGTTATGGTGACGGCCTGACCGAGGCGGCCCAGGCAGACCTGCCGGCCGCCACCCGCCCGGTGCCCCTGGTGCCGGTTACGCGGATCGCCGGAGTGCAGGAGCGCATCGACTATGCGGGCAGTGTGCTGCTTTCGGTGGACGAGGAGGATGTTCGTCGCCAGGTGAGGAGGCTCGTCGACGAAGGCGCTCAGGCTTTCGTGGTCTCGCTGGCCAACTCCGTGGTGAACTCGGCCCATGAACTGGAGGTGGAGCGGATCATTCTCGACGAGTTCCCCACCCAGATGCTTGGCGCCATCCCCATCGTCCTTTCTCACCGGGTTACCGGGCGAAAGGGCGAGTACACGCGCACGATGTCTGCGGTGATCGATGCCTACCTGCATGACCAGATGTACCACGGGCTC
>JAJYPE010000064.1 GCA_021795585.1 Actinomycetes bacterium
TCCGAAGCGCTGGCCGCCGAACTGCGCCTTTCCTCCCAACGGCTGCTGGGTGATCATCGAGTATGGGCCAGTGGAGCGGGCGTGGATCTTGTCATCCACCAGGTGGGCAAGCTTGAGGATGTAGACATATCCGACCGAGATCGGATTGTCGTAGGCCTCGCCGGCGCGCCCGTTGAAGAGGGTGACCTTGCCGTCGCGCCCGATCAGGCGCTTGCCGTCCACCGTCTCAGGATTCAGTGTCTCGAACACCCTCTGGATGGTTGGGTGCCGCCCGGCCTTGGCTTCCTCGTCCCAGTGCGCGCCGTCAAAGACGGGGGTGGAAACCCAGGTCGACGGAGCAGTGCGGGGGCGGGTCTTGGTCTCGGTGCCGCGGATCGGCTCGGTGGCAAGCTCATTGCCCTCCCAGCCCCAGCGCGCGGCGTAGCCCAGGTGAGACTCCAGAACCTGGCCGACGTTCATTCGGGATGGAACGCCGAGCGGGTTGAGGATTATGTCGACCGGGGTCCCGTCCTCGAGATAAGGCATGTCCTCGACGGGGAGGATCTTGGAGATGACGCCTTTGTTCCCGTGGCGGCCGGCCAGCTTGTCACCTTCGGTGATCTTACGCCGCTGGGCAACGTAAACCCGGACCAGCTGGTTAACACCGGCGGGAAGGTCGGGGTTGTCATCACGGGAGAAGACCTTGACGTCGATAACCTTGCCGTACTCGCCATGGGGCACCTTGAGGGAGGTGTCGCGGACTTCGCGGGACTTCTCGCCAAAGATCGCCCTCAGCAGGCGCTCCTCCGGGGTCAGCTCCGTCTCGCCCTTGGGGGTCACCTTGCCCACCAGGATGTCGTTCGGGCCGACCTCGGCGCCGATGCGCACGATGCCGCGCTCATCCAGGTCGGCGAGGATCTCCTCCGACAGGTTCGGTATGTCGCGGGTGATCTCCTCCGCGCCCAGGCGGGTCTCGCGGGCGTCGGTCTCGTGCTCGTCGATGTGAATCGAGGTGAGCACATCGTCACGGACGATCCGCTCCGAGAGGATGATCGCGTCCTCGTAGTTGTAGCCCTCCCAGGGCATGAAGGCGACCAGCAGGTTCTTTCCGAGCGCCAGCTCGCCATTGTGAGTGGCGGGGCCGTCGGCAAGCACGTGACCCTTGGTCACCTTCTCGCCTATGTCGACAAGTACCTTCTGGTTGATGCAGGTGTTCTGGTTCGAGCGGGAGAACTTCGCCGCCTTGTAGATCTTGCGTCCCAGCGGCCGGTCGTAGCGGTCGGTTTCGCCGACCTCGTACTCCACGGTGATGTGGTCGCCCGAAACGTCGGTCACCACCCCATTGCCCTCGGCCTGGATCACGTCACCCGCGTCGCGGGCGGCACGCGCCTCGACGCCGGTCCCGATGTAAGGGGCCTCCGGAACCAGCAGCGGGACTGCCTGCTTCTGCATGTTCGCGCCCATCAGGGCCCGGTTGGCATCGTCGTGCTCGATGAAGGGGATCAGCGAAGTGGAGACCGAGATGATCTGCTTCGGTGAGACGTCCATCAGCTGCACGTCGCGGGCAGGCACGTAGTCGACCTCGGAGGTGGAGCCATAGGAGGTGGTGTCCACGCCCACGCGGACTTCCGCCCCTTGCGGACCGCGGCGCACCAGAACCCTGTCCTCCAGGTACCGCCCCTCGGCGTCCAGCGGGGCGTTCGCCTGGGCGATGACGTACTGCTCCTCTTCGTCTGCGGAGAGGTAGACGATCTCGTCGGTCACAACCCCTTCGAGCACCTTGCGATAGGGCGTCTCGATGAAGCCGAAGTCGTTGATGCGCGCGTAGCTCGCCAAGGAGCCGATCAGGCCGATGTTCGGGCCCTCCGGCGTCTCGATCGGGCACATGCGGCCGTAGTGCGAGGTGTGCACGTCACGAACCTCGAAGCCGGCGCGCTCACGGGAGAGACCACCCGGGCCAAGTGCGTTCAGACGGCGCTTGTGGGCCAGACCCGAGAGCGGGTTTACCTGGTCCATGAACTGGCTGAGCTGGGAAGTTGCGAAGAACTCCTTGATCGCTGCGGTGACAGGGCGGATGTTGATCAGGGTCTGCGGGGTGATCGCCTCGACATCCTGGGTCGACATGCGCTCCTTGACCAACCGCTCCAGGCGCGAAAGGCCCAGACGAAGCTGGTTCTGGATCAGCTCGCCCACGCTGCGGATGCGGCGGTTGGCGAAGTGGTCCTGGTCGTCCAAGCGGTACCCGGGGGTGCCGTCGGCCAGGCGAAGCATGTAGGAGATGGCCGCAAAGATCTCGGCGGGCGAGAGCGTGGTGGTGTTGTCGGCCGGATGCTCGAGCGGAACGCCGATGATCTCGCTCAAATGGTCGATTTCGGCACCGAGCTTGCGCGAGAGCTTGTAGCGGCCGACTCGCGTCAGGTCGTAGCGCTTGGGCGAGAAGAACGAGTTCTCGAAGTAGGCACGGGCCGCCTCCGCGTTCTGCAGGTCGGCAGGGCGAACACGCTTGTAGATCTCGAGCAGCGCTTCGTCCTGGGTCTTGTGCAGGTTCTTTTCCTTGGCCCACTGGTCGGCCAGGAAGCTGTTGGCGGCGACGAAACGCTCGAGCAGTTCGGGATCGTCGTAACCAAGGGCCCGGATCAGGGTGAAGATCGATACGCGCCGCTTGCGCGCGACGCGAGCGCCGGCATTGAGTTCACGGCCGGGCTTCGACTCCACGTCGAACTCAAGCCATTCCCCGCGGTACGCGTGGATGGTCCCGGTGACGATGGTCTTGGCCTCGCGGCCGCGCTGGAAGATGATGCCAGGAGAGCGGACGAGCTGCGAAACGACCACGCGCTCGGTGCCATTGATGATGAAGGTGCCGCGATCGGTCATCATGGGGAAGTCGCCCATGAAGACGGTGTGCTCCTTGAGCTCACCGGTGTTCTTGTTTATAAAGGTGGCCTTGACGAAGATCGGCGCCTGATAGGTGAGATCCCTCTCCTTGCAGAACTCCTCGGAGTACTTCGGCACCGGGGTGAGATCGGGGTCGTCGGGATCGAATTTCAGCTCGAGCGCAAGCCGCCCGGTGAAGTCCTCGACCGGGCTCAGCTCCTCGAACGACTCGCTCAAACCCTTTTTCAGGAACCACTCAAAGGAATCCCTTTGAATCGAGATCAGATCCGGAAGCGGCAAAACCTCATCCAGATTGGCAAATGAGAATCGTTCGATAGAACGAGATCTAGAGGTCAACGAATCTCTCCCAGCTAGAGGTGACCATGAACATGGCGTGACTCGCCGCACAGCGCTTTCGAGCTCGAAAGGCGAGAGCAGGAGGGGCGAGTCTTAATAATTGCACGGCAAAAGGACAGTCTACACCTAGAGACGCCAAAATGAGTCAATCCATTGTAGGACTGACCCCTGCACTTCCGGCCGTTTACGGCCTCGCTGTTTGCTGAACTATACCATCGGCGCGGCCGACGCGTCAATGATGCCAGCAGCGCGCCCCAAGCCCCTAAACAGGGACCCGGGACGCAGCAAAGCTGGCTGGACTACTTGAGTTCGACGCTGGCACCGGCGGCCTCGAGCTGAGCCTTGGCCTTCTCCGCGTCTTCCTTCGAAACCTTCTCGAGCACGGGCTTGGGAGCGCCGTCCACCAGGTCCTTGGCCTCCTTGAGGCCCAGGTTGGTCAGGGTGCGGACTTCCTTGATCACTTGGATCTTCTTTTCGCCAGCACCGGTGAGGATGACGTCGAACTCGTCCTGCTCCTCGGCAACCGGAGCAGCGTCGCCGCCAGTACCGGCCGGAGCCGCAACCGCGACAGGCGCGGCAGCCGTGACGCCGAACTTCTCCTCGAAAGCCTTAAGCAGCTCGGAGAGCTCGAGAACGGTCATCGATGCGATCGCGTCGAGTATCTCTGCCTGGGTTGCCATAATGTGTGTTTCCTTTCCTTACTTCAAAGGTTTTCCGGTTGGCCCGAGGGCCTTCCGTTCTCGCCCGGCTTAGCGGGCGAAACCATCGCTCCGATCAGGAGCCGGCCACCCTCTCAGGCGGCCTCTTCGCTCTTCTTCTTGTCAGCAAGAGCCGACAGTGCGTAGGCGAAATTCTGCGGCAGAGCATTGAGCAGCGACGCGAAGTTGCGCATCGGTGCCGCAATAAGTCCGGCGAGCTGGGCGAGGAGTATCTCGCGCGAAGGCAGGTCGGCCAAGGCGAGCGCCTCGGCACCGGAGATGACCGAATCCCCGAGCACGCCGCCCTTGATCACCAGGGCCGGGTTGGTCTTGGCGAACTCTTTGAGCACCTTTGCCACTTCGACCGCGTCGGTCTCGGCGAAGGCGAGCGCGGTGGGTCCGTCCAGGTGAGGGACCATGCCCTCCAGGCCGGCATTGCGGGCCGCGAACTTGACCAGGGTGTTCTTGTAAATCTTGAAGGATCCGCCGGCGGACCCGAGCGCACGGCGCAGCGCTTCGAGCTCGGAGACCTTGAGGCCCCGGTACTCGGTGAGCACCACGGCCGCGGAGTTGGCGAGGCGCTCGTCCAGCTCCTCGACGATTGCCACCTTCTCCGGACGTGGGTTTTCCATAATGCTCCGTTCACGCAAACTGCCGCACTCCATAAGGAATGCGGCAGTACCAAAGACCTTATTGTCACCTGCCCTGGCGGTTTCCCATTGAGCTTTCGCACCTAGGGGTCTTCGGCGACTGCCAAAATCAAAAATTTCTATACAAGCGTAAAGCTTAGCCCGCGAGTTCCTCGTCCGTCACACGCATGCGTGTGGTATCAACCTTCACGCCGGGCCCCATCGTCGAGGCGAGGGTGACCGAGCGGAAATAGCGACCCTTGGCTGCGGCCGGCTTTGCCCGGCTCAGCTCGTCGATTACCGCACGGAAGTTGTCGAGCAGAGCCTCGCTGGCAAATGACGCCTTGCCGATCGGTACGTGCACGTTGCCCACCCGATCGGTGCGATACTCAACGCGCCCGCTCTTGAACTCGGCCACTGCCTTGGCCACGTCGTTGGTCACGGTGCCGGTCTTGGGGTTCGGCATGAGGCCGCGTGGTCCAAGAAGGCGGCCGAGCTTCCCGACCTGGGCCATCTGGTCCGGGGTGGCGATGGCTACATCGAACTCGAGGAAGCTCTCGTTCTGGATGCGGTTCACCAGATCATCGGCACCCACCACGTCGGCCCCCGCCTCGCGGGCGGCGATGGCGGCCTCGCCGGCGGCAAATACCGCGACGCGGACGGTCCGGCCGGTTCCGGCGGGAAGCGAGACCGTGCCGCGGACGATCTGGTCCGCCTTGCGTGGATCCACACCCAGCCGGACGGCTAGCTCGATGGTTTCGTCGAATTTGGCAGTCGCCAACCGCTTGGCGGTCTCCACCGCTTCGGTTGCGCTGTGCACGCGCGCGCTATCGTATGCGCCTTCGAGCGCCTTGGCGCGCTTGGCCGTCTTGGTCATCTTTTCAATCTCCCAAGTAGGAAAATGCCCGCCAGGGTCAGTCGACCACCGCAATGCCCATCGACCTGGCCGTCCCAGCGATCTGTCGCTTGGCCGCCTCAAGGTCGTTGGCATTTAGGTCGGGCATCTTGGTCTTAGCGATTTCGGCGAGCTGGGCATCGGAAATGGTACCCGCACTCACCCTCGTATTGGTTGCCGAACCCTTCTCGACACCGGCGGCCTGACGGAGCAGGACCGGAGTGGGAGGGGTCTTTAGTACGAAGCTGAAGGAGCGGTCGTCGAAGATGGTCACCTCGACGGGAATCACCGTCCCCCGCTGCGCCTCTGTGGCTGCGTTGTACTGCTTGCAGAACTCCATGGTCTGAATTCCATGGGGGCCGAGAGCCGTACCGACGGGAGGAGCCGGAGTGGCGGCACCCGCTGGCAGCTGGATCTTGACTATTGCGGTTACGCGACGCTTTGCCATCTTCTTTGTTCCACTCTTGGATCAATCACGCGGCACGCAGGGGCCGCAGAACTCATACATCATAGGGACTTGGGGGCCGGGCTCCGGCCAGGGTGACTCAGGCTTTGACGACCTGGGCGAACTCCAGCTCCACCGGTGTCTCGCGGCCGAAGATGTTCACCAGGACCTTCAGCTTGAGATGGTCCTCGTTGATCTCGGAGATCACGCCGGTCAGCCCCTCAAAGGCGCCGTCCTTCACGATCACCGGATCGCCCACCTGGTACTCGAGCTGTGGACGCGTCTTGCGCGGTGCCTCGGTCTCCTCCTCGGAGTAGCCGAGCAGGGACTCAACCTCGCGCCGCGAGAGCGGAGTGGGCTTGGATCCCATGCCCACGAACCCGGTCACGCCAGGCGTGTGGCGGATGACATCCCAGGTGGTGTCGTCCAACTCGGCACGGACCAGGATGTAGCCGGGGAAGACCTTCTTCTGGGAGACGACGCGCTTGCCGTTCTTGATCTCGGTGACATCCTCCATAAGGATGCGAATCTCGTAGATCTTGTCCTCCACCTGCATGGAGTGCATGCGGGTGACCAGATTGGAGCGCACCTTGTTCTCGTACCCGGAGTAGGAGTGAATGACATACCACTCTCCGGGCAAATCGTAGGGGCTCACGCGAGCGAGGGTCTCCTCCTCTACCTCGGAGACCTCCTCCTCGCGGACATACTCGAGCTTGCCTCGCTCGGACTTCTTAGTCTTGGTGGCGACGGCCTCGCTGTGCTCGTCGCCTTCTTCAAAAAAATCGCTCATCGCATATCTTCCAGATCGAGGCCTCAGCCGAACAGGAACAGGACTGCCCGTGAAAAGGCCAGGTTCAGGACAAAGATCAAGCTAATCAAGATAATCAGCGTCACCAGCACGACCATCGAGTAGTTGACCACGGCCTGGCGGTTGGGCCAGTTCACCTTTCCGAGTTCGTCCCGCACCTCTCCCAAGTACCCGCGCAGCGTCGTGCGCTGGGACTCCGGAACGTTCTTCTGCGCCTGAACCCGCTTCTGGGTGGAGCCACGCTCAGCCTCGGCCTGCCCCTGCTGGCGAGACATCAAGCGCCTGGTCTGACGATTCACTGTGGGTACCTCGCTGGTAGTTCTTCGCAGGGCAGGAGGGACTCGAACCCCCAACCCCCGGTTTTGGAGACCGGTGCTCTACCAATTGAGCTACTACCCTAAGGCCACATCGAGCATACCAGCCTTGCCCACCTAGCCGGTGTTGGCGGCCGTGGGGCGACGGAGCCCTTCGGGACCCACCATTTTACCCGCTCACCCGCGGACGGCTTCGCACATGGTGCCCGTCCGCCGTCACACCGGCCTTCCGTGACGGTAGAGTCTAATTGTCCGCCCCGGCCGACGCTGGAGATGCGATGGAGTCCAATACTGTAAAGAAGCTGGTAGAAGAGGCCAAGACCGGAAGTCGGGAGGCCTTCGACGAGCTTGTCCGTATCACCTATCCCCGGCTGTTGAAGCGGGCTGTCTCGGTCACCGGGAACCTCGACGACGCCCGCGACGCAGTGCAGGACGCCTACGTGCGGGCGTTCCGCTCTCTGGCCACGCTGCGGGGAGACGCCTCGTTCAGCCAGTGGATGCACACCATCGTCAACAACGCATCGGCGACGCTGGCCGCCAAGGCGCGGCGGCGGCGCTTCGAGGTGATAACCAACTCCCGCCTCAACCATCGGCTCCACGAAGAGGCGGATGAGAGCAGGGACCGGGACCCCGGCCTGCTCATGGAAATTCAGCACGCAGTCGAGCAGCTTCCGGAGCAGCTTCGGCGCGTCTTCGTGCTCAAGAGCTACGGCCTCGAGCACCGCGAGATCGCCGCGCGTCTAGGCATTTCCGAGGCGAACGCCAAGGTCAGGCTGCACAGGGCGCGTGTCATGCTGCGGGCCAGGCTCGGCGCCCTGGTGGACAGCCACTCCGAAGCCGGCTGAGGCCCCGTCCGGCCAGTCCGTTAAACACCGGAAGGCGGCCGCAGGCCGCCCTCTCCCGGTTCCGCAAGGCCTCCCCCAGGGGAGGGAGCCGCTAGCGGGTCTCCTTGTGGGTGGTATGCGTCCGCTCCCACCGGCAATACTTCTTCATCTCGATCCGCTCGCGGTCGTTTTGGCGGTTCTTGGTGGTGATGTAGTTGCGGCGCTTGCAACTCTCGCAAGCGAGGATCACCTGTACGCGCTTCTCTGTCTTTGCCACTTCTCACTCCATCTGGACATTCGCGTTGCCGACGCACAATGCGCCGGACACCGACTGGTAGCGGCGGTCGGACTCGAACCGACGACCCCACGATTATGAGCCGTGTGCTCTAACCAGCTGAGCTACGCCGCCCCGGAGCCCCCTGTCGGAATCGAACCGACGACCCCAGCCTTACCATGGCTGTGCTCTGCCGTCTGAGCTAAGGGGGCAGCCTTCAAAATTTGGCCTTTTTAGTTTACATGCCCTCACCAGCTTGCTGCCTGCCGCCAGTGCAAATGCAAATTGGCTCCTCAAGTCAAGTAATCTCGAATCAACCGAGATGCCAGAAAGCCCAGAAATCAGCTACCGCTCCGTCGAACGTGCCGACGCAGAGGCGATCATGGAGATATACAACCGGGAGGTGCTGGGTTCGCGCATCACCCTCGACCTGGTTCCGCGTTCCCACTCCGAGCAGGTGGCCTGGATCGACGAGCACTCGGGAGCATACGCCGCGATCGTCGCGGTCAAAGAAGGCGTAGTCATCGGTTTCGCCTCCATCTCGCCCTACAGAATCCGGCCGGGCTATTCGACCACGGTCGAGGACTCCATCTACATCGATCCTGATCACCGCGGCATGGGCGTTGGCAAGGCCCTATTGAGCCGGATCGTGGACACCGCCGCCAAGCACGGCTTCCATGCCTGCATGGCACGGGTGGCAGCCGGCCACGTGGCCTCCCTTGCCCTGCACCACTCCGTCGGCTTCTTCAAGGTCGGCGTGGAGCAGGAAGTTGGCCGCAAGTATGGCCAATGGATCGACATGGTCCTCCTGGAGAGGATCCTGAACAGCTAGAACTCCAGCACCCGCCATAGGTACCAGGTGGCGATGGAAGCGTTGGGGCTGTAGCGTTCCTTTTCGGCGGCGAGTTCGCGCGAAGTGGGCAGTTCCGTCAAGCCGTACAGCTTGGCGTACCCCTTGCGCACCCCCAGGTCCGCAGGCGCCCACACATCCATGCGTCCCAGCGTGAAGAGCAGGAACATGTGCGCCGACCAGGGCCCGAATCCCCAGAGCTCGCACAGCCTGGCGCTGATTGCATCGTCGTCCATTTGCAGCATGGACTCCAACTCGAGCCTGCCGGAATCCACCTCCTCGGCGAGGCCGAGCAGCGCCCGCGCCTTTGAGGCGGAGAGCCCTAGAGATCGCAGGCCATCCGCACCCAGGGCGAGCAACGCCTCCGGCGACGGCTCGCCACCACAGGCGGCGCCGATACGCGACTCCAGCACGCGCGCCACCTGGCCGGAAAGCTGCTGGTGGACAATAGGAACCGCCAGACCGCCGAAAAGGCGCTCCCGCAGACGGGGTGGATCGAGCGCCAGAGTCATGGTGCTGGATGCGATGAACCCGGGCTCGCCCGCCGACGCGTGGACAGACGAAAACTCGGGATGCCTGAGCAGGAACGCCGCAAGCGCGGTGCCTCCATGGTCCCCCATGGCCTGTTGCATCTACTCAGGATGCGCGAAGCGCGCGGCCACCAGGGCCACTCGGCCAAAGGCGGAGTTGACGGGCGTCCACGAAAGCCGGTCCGCCAAAACCCACACTGCACCCACCGCGATCAGGCTGT
>JAJYPE010000065.1 GCA_021795585.1 Actinomycetes bacterium
GATCGACTTGCCGGATCGGCGGGTGACGGGGGCGATGCCTGCGTAGGCGGCCAGGTGGGCCGCAGTTGGGAAGGCGGATCCGTCCCCAATTGCCAGGAGGATGGTGGCTGCGGTCTTGGCCCCGACTCCTGGCATCGAGATCAAGACCGCTCGAAGAGCGAAATCGTCGAGCAGCCTCTCCACCTCGTTGGCGAGCTGGGCGCGCTCGGCCTTCAAGTCCTTGATAGAGGCGGCGACACGGCCGATGATGGTCTCGATGGCCTCGGTACCGATCACCGTCACACTCTGCTGCTCAAGAGCGGCGAACACCTCCTCGATGAGCCTGTCGACGCCACGGTGCTTGGTCCGCCTGGCCCATTGGCGGACTGGTCCAGCGCCTGCCCGGCGCAGCCCGGTGGGTCCGCCGTAGTGAGCGAGCAGGTCCAAGGAGAGCTGGTTGGTCAGCCTTGTGCCGGCAAAGACGCGCTCGAGGGCTGGATGGATCTGGGTGAGCAGGGACCGGAGCCGGTTGATCGAGCGGGTGCACTCCCGCGCCAGGTCGTCGTCGTAGCCGGAGAGAACCTTAAGGGAAGCCAGGACCTCGCTGTCTCGGTCGACGGCACGCAGGGTGTCGGGCATCTTGAGGGCACAGGTGGCGATCACGAACGCGTCTCGTGCGTCGGTCTTGGCGTCCCCGGGCATCAGCTGAGCTGCCTTGCGCATGGCCAGCCCAGGCAGATAGCCGACCCGGCATCCACTGTCCCTGGCTACGGCAACGGCCAAGGCACCGATCGTGTTCGGCTGGTCTAGGACCACCAGCACCGTACCATGGGCCTGCAGGCCGGCGAAGACCTCACGGAGCCTTCCTTCGTCCTGCGGGAGCGCCTTGTCAAACAGGCGTCGGCCATCGGCGGCGAGGGCGCACGCATGGTGCTCTTGGTTGCCGACGTCCAGCCAACACCAGACGGCAATGCCGCTGGTGTCCACCAGTTCTTCAGCCACCGGCCTTGGTCTCCTTCCCAGGCCAGCTCCAGGCCACCGTCACGACGTCCGGTCCTGGCATCCACATTACGAAGAGACCTGTGCCCCATGGAGGCTCGGCCGCGTCCCTATCAGCACTCACCCGACGTCTCTGCGCCCGGCGACAACACCCCCCGGATCATCAAAGGACAGGGTAGGACAGTCATACCGGGCTCAGCGACCAACCCCGGCAGCCGGGGTCACCATGAAAGGTAATGGGTCCACCGGCACGAGACGATACTGCAAGGGACGCCGGTCCGGCAGCCGTCGCAGGCGGTCCGGTTGGCGGGTGCCCAAAATGCTCCTAATGCTTGATGATCGTCTCGCCGAGGTGGCGACCAAGAGCTTGCCCAGGCCGCAGGCCCGGCGGGCGGTGCAATGATAGAGGGGGGCAGTCCGCATGCCACACGGTCCAAGAGGGAGCGATGAGTACACCGAGCGAGCAAACCACGACTGATCCAGCAGACGCACACGACAGAATCCGGATCCACGGCGCGCGTGAGCACAACTTGAAGAACGTGAGCGTCGAGATCCCCAAACGCCGGATGACCGTATTCACCGGCGTTTCCGGCTCGGGAAAAAGCTCGCTCGTCTTCAACACCATCGCCGCGGAGTCTCAGCGCCTGATCAACGAGACCTACAGCGCCTTCCTCCAGGGCTTCATGCCCACTCTGGCTCGCCCCGACGTGGACGTGCTCGACGGCCTCACCACCGCCATCATCGTTGACCAGCAGCGCATAGGGGCCGACGCGCGCTCGACGGTCGGAACCGTCACCGACGCCAACGCGATGCTCCGGATCCTCTTCAGTCGGCTGGGTGAGCCCCATGTCGGCTCGCCGAACGCCTTCTCCTTCAACGTGCCTTCGGTTCGGGCCAGCGGGGCGATCACCGTCGAGCGCGGGGCGCGCAAAGCGGTGAGAACCACCTTCGCACGCCTGGGAGGCATGTGCCCGCGCTGCGAAGGGATGGGGAGTGTCACCGAACTCGACCTAACCCAGCTCATCGACGATTCGAAGTCCCTCTCCGAAGGGGCCATCACCGTCCCGGGTTACCAGGCGGGCGGCTGGAATCATCGCCTCTACAGCGCCTCGGGCTTCGTGGACCCCGAAAAGCCGGTCCGTGAATACACCGAGCGCGAGCTGCATGACTTCCTCTACCACGAGCCCAAGCGGATGAAGGTCGGCGGGATCAACATGACCTACGAGGGCCTTGTACCGCGGATCAAGGGCTCCTACCTTGCCAAGGACAAGGAGGCGATGCAATCCCACATCCGGGCCTTCGTTGACCGGGCGGTCACCTTCTCGGTCTGCCCTGAGTGCAACGGCACCCGTCTGGGCGAGGCGGCGCGGTCGTCGCGAATACGAGGAGCAAACATCGCCGACGCATGTGCGATGCAGATCAGCGACCTGACCGCCTGGATCCGCGAGATCGGCGACCCCTCGGTGGCTCCATTGGTGGAAAGGCTCAGTCAAACCCTGGACGCCTTCGTGGAGATCGGTCTCGGCTACCTCGCCCTGGAGCGGCCCTCCGGCACGCTGTCGGGGGGCGAGGCGCAGCGCGTGAAGATGCTGAGCCATCTCGGCTCGGCACTGACCGACGTGACCTACGTCTTCGACGAGCCCACCACCGGCCTGCATCCTCACGACATCCGGCGCATGAACAATCTCCTGCTTCGCTTGCGGGACAAGGGCAACACGGTGCTCGTCGTCGAGCACGAGCCCGAGACCATAGCCATCTCCGATCACGTGGTGGATCTTGGCCCGGGAGCCGGCGCCGGAGGCGGTACCGTCTGCTACCAAGGTCCGGTTGCCGGCCTGCAGGCAAGCGGAACCGTGACCGGGCGGCACCTGGGCGACCGGGTGGGGTTGAAGCCGGCGGTGCGCAAGGCGACCGGCGCCCTGCAGATCCGCGGCGCCAACCTCCACAACTTGCGCGACGTGGATGTGGACATACCTCTCGGCGTCCTGGTAGCCGTCACCGGCGTCTCGGGCTCCGGCAAGAGCTCGCTCGTCCGCGGTTCGATTCCGGCGAGCGCCGGGGTGGTCTCGATCGACCAGTCGCCCATCCGGGGATCTCGGAGGAGCAGCCCGGCGACCTACTCGGGCTTGCTGGATCCCATACGCAAGGCCTTTGCCAAGGCGAACGGCGTCAGCGCCGCACTCTTCAGTGCAAACTCCGAGGGCGCGTGTCCGGCCTGCAACGGCGCGGGGGTCATCTATACCGACCTGGGCATCATGGCCGGGGTCTCAACGACCTGCCTCGAATGCGATGGCAGGCGCTTCCAGGCATCGGTACTGGAGCACCGCCTCGGCGGCCGCGACATAGCCGAGGTGCTGTCGATGTCGGTGCTCCAGGCGCAGGAATTCTTCGGCTCCGAGCAAGCCCGCAATCCCGCCGCGCTGACCATCCTGGGGAGGCTCGCCGACGTCGGTCTCGGTTACCTGGGGATCGGCCAGCCGCTGACCACCCTCTCGGGCGGAGAATTGCAGCGGCTCAAGCTCGCCACCCACCTGGGGGAAAAGGGCGGTGTTTACGTCCTCGATGAGCCAACGGCAGGCCTTCACCTCGCGGACGTGAATATGCTCCTCGGACTGCTCGATCGCTTGGTTGAAGCGGGCAAGTCGGTCATCGTGATCGAGCATCACCAGGCGGTGATGGCCCACGCCGACTGGATGGTAGACCTTGGCCCGGGCGCCGGCCACGAAGGTGGACGAATCGTCTTCGAGGGTCCGCCCGCGACTCTTGTCAGCGCGCGTTCGACGCTGACCGGACAACATCTGGCTTCTTACGTCGGCGCCTAGGGGCCACCCGCCAGAGGCCGAAGCAGGTTGCCCAAGGGCCGCGCCCGGCGGGGCGGGCTCCCGCCAAAGCAACTTGACGCCTTGGGGGTCAACAAGCTCCGGGCCCGACCGCCCCAGACCAGCGTGGCCGTCGTTCTTCGTATTCGAGCCAGATGGCCGGGAGGCGGGCTGCCGGGCGCGGCGCGGAGGTGCTCCCGTGCGCGAGGCGGCTCCACTTGGCTGGTAGGTTTCGCCTTGCTACCATATGACACGTAATCCGCGTCTCGCGAGTAGCTCCGGACGCGGAGTTCGCCATCTCTAGCGAGGGAGTGGGCCGGTGTCGCCAGAGAAGGCGGAGGGACGAGCCACAGAGGTCGTCGACGCAGCCATCAGGATCCTCGGCGGTCGCCCATCGCATTCGCCGGAGCGGACGAATCCTTGTGGCTCGTGCCCGGGGTGCTGTTCCTACCTGACCCGCTCATCGCCTCTAGGGCAGAGAGTCCTGTTCCCTCTTCTAGGTCGACCACCAAATCAATGTCCCTATCAGGACGGTCTTCGCCCCGCGCCGTGCTTCCAAAGACGCGGACGCTAATAGCGCCGTGGAGCGCCGCACAGGCGAGTATCGAGCGCCGGCGCTGCTGAGGCCGCCTCGAGATGGGTCAAAGGGGCGATTCCGGGCTCCAGCGTTGTTTTGGCGCCGGTCCCGCCCGGGTCATGGCCGGGGATGCCCATGGGCATGGCGATCGAGAGCACCGGGGACTCCCCGGTGACGGCCACGGTGGCCTCGAGCCCCCAGGCGACGCGGGGCACGTACCAGCCCCCCCTGGGGATCGGCGGGCTTGCGTCCGGTGCGGTCTCAGGCTGCGGCTGAAGGCGGAGACGCAGGTGGCATCCAGGCCGAAGAGGGGGTGGAGGCCCTCCGGCACGGTGGTGGCCACTCTTCCCACACCATCTCGTCGCGCCGCCAGCGTCCGAGCTTCCTGATCGCCCGCTCGGGGTGTGGTGCTTGAACGTCATGGTATCGTCGACCTCCATTTCCATTCCGGATGCTCGGGCCAACACTGCGCCGGACCTCTTTTCGTGGGACCCGCCACTCGCCCCTCGCCGATCGAGGCTCATCAAAAATCTTTTCAAAATTTCTTGAGCCCCGATTACCTCTCGCGCCGCTCTCCCGGAGGCGATTACCTCCGCCATGTTCTCGACTCCCCGGACCCCGGCAGCTGCGAAAACAATTACCAACAGGCTCAGTCATGGCAAGCTTGCGCCGGATAGCGAAAACGCTTAACAAAGCTTCGGGAGCAGAAATCCACTACAGGGGCGTCATTGACAGCTTGATGCGACTTGATATAGTGCAGCGTTACACATACGTTTAGCTGGAATGTTGGGGGGATCTGGGCGTGAGCGACCGGCCGACTATCTATGCAGTCGCCCAACGGTGTGGCGTCTCGACCACCACCGTCTCGCGCGTCCTGCACGACGAGAGCTTTGGCTCCGAGAGGACTCGACAGCTGGTGCTTCGGGTCGCGGCCGAGCTCGGCTGGGTTCCTAACGGAGCGGCGCAGGGCCTCGCCTCGAGGAAGGCTGGAGTCGTCGGCCTCCTCTTCCCGGATCTGGGGTTGCCGGCGGCGGCGGAGGAGGAGTCTCCTCTCTACGTAGACCAGGTGATCCGGGGAGCTGAGAGAACCGCCGCTTCGATGGGCCAGGCGGTCCTGATAGCCGCGGTCAAGGCTTCCGGCGGGAAGTCCCTCGCCTACTCGGTGGCCGGCAAGGTGGACGGTCTGGTGATCATGTCACGAAGCCTGTCGGACAAGGACATCGCGACGATCTCGCAAACCGTCCCGGTGGTACTGCTTGCCAACAAGCCCGGCAGCCGCTCCTACGACAACGTCTCGGTGGACAACCGGACCGGCGTCCGCGAGCTCACCAGCCATCTGATCTCGCATCACTCCTACGCCAGCCTGGGCTTCGTGGCGGGCCCCCACGGCTCCCCCGACTCGGCGGAGCGCTTCCGGGGCTTCTGCGAGGCGCTCGGCACCGCCGGTTTGCCGGTGCCGGAGGCCCCAACGGCCGAAGGAAACTTCACCGAGATTGGCGGGAGGAAGGCGATGCACCGCCTCATCGAGCAAGCGGAGCTGCCGAGGGCCATCGTCTTCGGTAACGACGAGATGGCGATCGGAGCCCTGAGTGTCTTGCATGACTCCTCTCTGAGGGTCCCCGAGGACGTCGCGATTACCGGTTTCGACGACATCGCGGTAGCCAGGCACCTGCACCCTCCGCTTACGACGGTCAGGCAGCCGATGCGGGAGCTGGGAGAGCAGGCCGTCTCGCTGCTTTTCGCCCGGATCCAGGATCCACGGTCTTCGCGCAAGAGTGTCTACCTATCCACCGAGCTAGTAGTACGAGCCAGCTGCGGCTGCGAAACGTCAGGGACAAACTAATGACCGATTCCATCGACGCGAGAACCGACTGGGAGAACCGGATTGCGTACAGATCCGACTCCTTTGACACCAACGTCGCCCTCCCGCCCCCAGGGACCCTCGTCGCCACCTCCGGCGCCGGTTACGTCTTCCTCCGCTGGGACCGGGTGGAGGGGGCGGCGGGTTACCTGATCGAGATGACTGGACCCGACGGCGAGCGCTCTATCCTCCACCACGGCGGCAGCGACGTGCCTGCGGTCCCCGACAACTCCTTTGCCGTGACCGGGTTGAGTGACGGCGTCGGCTACTCGTTCCGCGTGGGCGCGATCGCCGACCCCAGGGCCAACCCCGAGGGGTGGTCCCCGGCGGCGGCCGCGGCGACCTCCGGAGTCGTCCCCGAACCGGTTTCCCTCTTCGTGGCCGCAGGAACCGAAGTCGGCCGCACCCAGCGCCTTTGGAACATGGTCGGCTCGGAGCGGCTTTCGCAGCTACTGATCGGCGAGGACGGGAACGGGCACGACATTGGAGCCGAGTTCTACGAATCGCTTAAGCGTGCCCACGACGACCTCGATGCGCGATGGGTCCGCGCCCACGCGATCTTCCACGACGACCTCGAGGTGGTGACCCGCTCCAACGGGGTCCTTACCTTCAACTTCTCCAAGATCCACACCGTCTACGACATGGTTCTCGAAGCCGGGCTCCGGCCGGTGGTCGAGCTCTCCTTCATGCCGAGGGCACTCGCGAGCGACCCGGAGAAGACCGTCTTCACCTACAAAGCCATCGTCTCTCCTCCCTCTGACTGGGAGGAGTGGTACCTGCTGGTACGCAGCTTTGCGGCCGACCTGGTGGAGCGGTACGGGCTTGCCGAGGTCGCAACCTGGCCCTTCGAGGTTTGGAACGAACCAAACCTGGATGTCTTCTGGTCAGGGAGCAAGGAGGACTACCTGCGGCTTTACGGAGAGACCGCACGGGCACTCAAGGCGGTGGACGCCTCGCTCAAGGTGGGCGGTCCTTCCAGCGCCGCCAGCGAGTGGGTGGAGGCTCTGGCTTCCTACGCCGAAGAGACCGGCGTGCCGCTCGACTTTGCCACTACCCATACCTACGGGAACCTGCCCCTTGACATGCGGCCGGCCCTCGATCGCCACGGCTTCGCCGGGATTCCGATCTACTGGACCGAATGGGGCGTGGGCAGCACCCACTTCGGCCCGGTCAACGACGCGGTGACCGGCGCCCCCTTCATCCTCACCGGGTACGAGTCTTCTGGTGGCAGGATCGACGCCCTCGCCTATTGGGTGGTCAGCGACCACTTCGAAGAGCTCGGGCGGCCCCCGCGGCTGTTTCACAACGGGTTCGGCCTGCTCAGCGTGGGCAACCTGCGCAAACCCCGCTACTGGGCGGTTCATCTAGCCGCTCGCCAGGGCGATCGGGTATTGAAGACCAGCCTCTCCGGCGACTCTCACACCGTCCACGCCAACGCCACGTCCCATGACGACGGGACCCTCGACCTCCTGGTCTGGAACGGGACCATCAACACCGACGTGATGGGCGGCGACCCGCGCCTAAACCGGGTCGTCAGCGTGAACATCTCCGGTCTGGCCGCCAAACGGTACACCGCTGAGGTGACCCGCATTGACGCGGGTCACTCGAACATCGTGCGGTACCTCGACGATGCGGCTCTTTGGCCCACCAAGGAGGAGTGGGAGGGACTTCGAGCCCACGACCACCTCGACACCGAGGTCCTGCCGGATCTGCAGCCCGTAGACGGGACCGCAGCGGTGGAAGTCTTTCTTCCGCAGCCAGGGGTGGCACGCCTGCGGTTGAAACAGCTATGACCCGGCCGGGCAGCCCGGAACCCGGTGGAGCGGACGCGAGGGGGTTCCGCTCCCGCCAGCCGGGCGCGGGTGGCAACAGCTGTACCCAGGGATAACCGGAAACAAGTATGCGGCGTGCGGGCAACAGCTGAACACGCCCGGCTGTCAGATAGCTGGAAGAACAAAATAGGGGGATGGAATGGAAGCAACTAAGAACTCGAGCACGGTGGAGCGAGGAAAGAGACGGCGGCGCTCCGGGCAGATTGGACTGATAACGGGCGCCATGGCAATGACGCTCGCCGCTTGCGGGGGATCGAGCGCAGCGGCGTCGCCCAGCTCGGCCGGCAAAGCCGTCACCCAGCTCACCATCGAAGGCAATACCTCCCCGATGACCGTGAACAACCTGAACCCGTTCAACGGCAACCTCGGTGTTACCCTGATGTACAACACGCTTATGCTCGTCGATCCGATCAACGGAACCATGTCCCCGGAGCTGGCCACCTCCTTCAAGGCCATTAATGCCCAGACCCTCCAGTTCACGCTGCGCCAGGGGGCGAAGTGGAGCAACGGCACCCCGTTCACGGCAGCCGACGTCCTCTTCACCTTCAACATGTTGAAGAAGTTCCCCGCCCTCGATGGTGGGGGCCTCTGGAACCAGCTGACCTCGGTGACCGCATCGGGTAACACGGTGACCTTCAAGCTCAACCAGCCAGACGTTCCCTTGAACCTGTCACTGGCGGCGGTCCCGATCGTTCCGGCGGCCGTATGGTCCAAGATCTCGAATCCGGTTACCTACACGGCGTCCTCGCCGGTGGTTACCGGACCATACACTCTGGGCTCCTACGCACCGACGAAGCTGGTACTCAGGAAGAACCCGCTCTCCTTCGAAGCGAGCCAGGTGGTTCCCAAGACAGTGGCGCTTCTTGTCGGATCGCCCGCCCAGGCGACCAACGAGCTCCTGGTGGCGAGTGGCACCTACGACTTTTCCTATAACTACTTCCCGGACGTCCAGAAGACGTACGTCTCTCGTGACCCGAAGCACAATATCTATTGGTTCCCAGGCGGCGGTGTCATTGCCCTCTACATGAACCTGACGCAAGCCCCGTTCACCAGCGCGTCCTTCCGGCAGGGCATGTCCTACGCGATCGACCGGCAGGCGGTGGAGAACAAGGCGGTCTTTGGCGTCGAGAGCGTTGCTCCTCAGACCGGGCTGATCCTTCCTGGCCAGAAGGCCTGGACCAACCCGGCGATCCCGAACAGCGGGTTTATCACCAAGAACGATGCCAAGGCCCTGGCCGATTTTGCCAAGGCCGGCTACAAGGAGGTCGGTGGCAAGCTGGTCAACTCCGCGGGTACGCAGGCAAGCTTCTCGATCACGGTGCCCAACAACTACTCCGACTGGGTCGGCGCCTCGAAGCAGATAGCGTCCGACCTTGGGCAGGTGGGAATCAAGGTTACGCTGAACGAGCCCTCGGCGGCGGTGTACACCACCAATACCCAGGCGGGCCAGTACCAGGCGGCCATGGGGACCTTCGGCGGCAGCGGTAGCGCCTATAGCGCCTACGACCCGGCCCTCAACAGCTCCTTTGCGGCACCGGTGGGCACCGCTACGGTCAACAACTGGGAGCGGTACAGCAACCCCGTGACTAACCAGTACCTGGCCCAGCTGGCGGCCGCCACC
>JAJYPE010000066.1 GCA_021795585.1 Actinomycetes bacterium
GGGCTTGGTTGAAGCACTCGGGCAGGAGAACATTCGCTCGTTCTGCACGGACGACTATCACCGGTACGACAGGATCGAGAGAAAGGCTTTGCCTTTCACCCCCCTTCACCCCGAATGCAACTACCTGCAAATCATGGAGCAGCATTTACAGCTGGTGGCCATGGGGCAACCGATATTAAAGCCGGTGTACGACCACCATCACGGGACGCTAGAGCGTCCCGAGCTGTTCGAGCCAGGCGGCTTCGTGGTCGTCGAGGGCCTCTTCCCGCTGTGGTCCAAGCTTTCCCGCGCCTGCTTCGACGTCACCGTCTATCTCGATCCACCCGAGCCCATCCGGCGCGCGTGGAAGGTGAAGCGCGACGTGGGCCAGCGTGGGTACACCGAGGAACAGGTCCTTGCCGACCTGGAAAAGAGGGAGCCGGAGTCCGCGGCCTACATCCGCCCGCAGCGCGCCTACGCCGACATCGTCATCAGCTTTGGGCGCGCCCATGCGGATGAGGATCCCAACACTCCGCTTTCCGCCTCGATCCTGCTCCGGCCGACGATCGATCACCCGGATCTCACATATCTGCTCAGTTCAGACACCCGAGAGGCGATCCACCTGAAGTTGATCCGCGACGATGACGGCAAGCCGGTGGACGCACTCCATGTGCACGGCCATGCCCCCGCCGAGGTCGCCCAAGAGGTCAAGATGGCCATCTGGTCCAAGCTGGGCATAGACGAGCCGCTGCCCGACAGCCTTGGCCGGATCAGCGACGATCAAAAAAGTGAGCCTTTGGCGGTCGCACAGCTGTATCTCCTCTACCACTTGCTCCAGGCTGCTGCCACGGCCTAGCGGGCCCGCTGGTCAACCGGTGCGGATAACCGCTTTTCTCCGAAGGTGCCAAACGCGGCCGCCGTCGGAGGTGAAGTAGGCCAGACTCATGTAGCGGTGCGGGTCGGGCGCCTGGATACCGCCACTTGGAAGCTCGGCGTCCACTTTCAGCCAACCGTGGCCATCGGGCAGCAAGGCCATGCCCTGGATCGCGCTGGTCATGAAGGCCGGCAAGGAGTCAAGGTCGGGTAGCCCCGCAATAGTGGAGGTGGATTTGACCCCGCCTCCTGGGGCGAGCGTCACCACCTCGAGCTTCCCTGGCGCTGCGCTTCGAATGGCCAGCACCGCCGAGCGGCCGCTGCCGGAGGCGAGGGTGAAGCCGGTTTCCAAGGTGGCCAGGCCGCTCCCGCGAGCATCAACTCCGAGGGTTCCGCTGGAGAGGGCCGGTTGAAACGGCCCGCCGCCCACGGAGTCGAAGACCAGCAATCCCGGTGGAAAGCCCTGGCCCAGCCCGGCGGGTTGGCGGATGCTCTCCCAGGTGCCGCTGCCACAGGAAAGGGAGATCTGCGGTGCCTTGAGGCGCTGTATTACCGTTTTGCCAGGCGTGAAGATCAATCGTGGGGACGGCGTTCCAACTTCCCACAGGCGCCCGAAGCCGTCGGCGCCAATCCATTCACCGCGAGGCGTGGCGCAGATGTCGAGGTAAGGACCCCCGCTTGCCGCAGCTGTCCAGGTCGCACCGCCGTCAGCGCTCGTGTGCATGTAGCCCGCGGTGTCGAGCCCGATGCCACGTCCCTGGCGATCAAAGCGCACTTCGACCAGGTGCGTGCCGGTGGGCTCCTGGAGCGCGGTCCATGTCCTGCCCTGATCGGAGGTCTTATACAAGGTGGTGACTCCAACCACCCATCCGGCGGCCGAGCTGGGAAAGTCGATGCTCCAGATGCCATCAGGCACTGTCAGGGACTTGGCCCAGTGTCGCCCACCGTCACGTGTCAACTCGACAGAGGTTCCCGGCCAGGACTCGGCGGGCCAGCCGGCGGCGAGCCGCTCATCCGTGCGCGGCGCCGGGCCCTGCCCCTCGATCATGAAGCCCGTTGACCGCCCTGTGAACTGAATGGCCGGTCCCGCCCAGACCTTCGTGGCAAAGGCCTGCCATGGGCTTGGCAGGGGCGGGACTGCGGGCAGGGCCTCCATCTCGGCTTCGGTGATGCCATTGGAACCACCGGAGGTCACCGCGGTTCCCAGCCCCGGCGGCGCGTCCCGGGCGGGATGCGCCTCGATGCTGATCACGCCCACGAGCACCGCCGCCGCTGCAGCGGTAGCCACGATAATCCGGCGCCTGGTCGTCCTAAGGGGCATTGGCGCCTCAGTTCCCGCCTTGAGCGGATGGCAGATCCGTCATCGCGGAATGCAGCTTACGCCACGAAGTACTTGGCCTGGGGGTGGTGGCAGACGATCGCCGTGGTGGACTGCTCGGGATGAAGCTGGAAGCCCTCGGATACCTCAATGCCGATCCCTTTCGCACCCAGAAGATTCACCAGCTTCTCATTGTCCTCCAGACGGGGGCAGGCTGGGTAACCGAACGAGTAACGCCCGCCGCGGTACTTCTGGCGAAAGAGGCCCGCCAGGCTTTCCCCGTCCTCCGCGACGAACCCCCACTCCGTGCGGATGCGGTGGTGCCAGAATTCGGCGAGCGCCTCGGCCATTTCGACCCCTAGGCCGTGCAGCCTGAGATACGCGCCGTAATCGTTGGATGCGAAGAGCTCCGCCGTCCGGCGCGAAACTTCGGGCCCCATCGTCACCGCCTGCATGGCGATGTAGTCGACTTCTGGACCGTCTACGGGACGGAAGAAATCGGAGATGCAGAGGTAGGGCTCGCTCTTTTGTCGAGGGAAGTCGAATTCCTCGATGACCTTGGTCCGTTTCTCGTCGGCGAACACCACGAGTTTGTTGTTGCTGGATCCCACCGCGAAGTAGCCCCAAGCGACCCTTGGGATCAGGAGCCCGTCCGCCTTGGCTTTGTCGAACTCTTGGCGCAGCACCACCCGGACTCTCTGCTTGAACTCGGCATCGCTCTCACCCTTTTCGGGCCTGTATCCCCACTGGTTCCTGAAGAGGGCGGTTTCGTTGAGGAATTTGGCGATGTCGTCGATCGGAATACCGGAGGCTGTGCGCACACCCAGGAAGGGAGGCACGAAGACGGGGTTGTCGGTGGCTACCTCCGGGCTCCGCGACGCCTCCGGCTCTGGCAGCAGCGCACGCTGCTCGGACTTGCGCGGCCCGATCTTGCGGGTTCCGACCTCTCGGCCGAATTCGTCGTCGTGCAACGCGCCGGCTTTGATCTGCATGAGCTTGTCCATCACGCCTAGCCCCTCGAAGGCGTCTTTGCCATAGAAGACCCGTCCCGGGTGTTTCCCGCGCAGGTCGCGCTCGACGTATGTTCTGGTCAAAGCCGCGCCCCCCAAGAGAACGGGTATCCCCTCCAGGCCACGGCTGGCCATCTCTTCCAGGTTCTCCCTCATGATGAGAGTGCTCTTCACCAGGAGCCCGCTCATGCCGATCGCATCGGCATCCACTTCGAGCGCCTTGGCGATCATCTCGGAAATGGAGACCTTGATTCCAAGATTGTGGACTTCGTATCCGTTGTTGGAAAAGATGATGTCGACCAGGTTCTTGCCGATGTCGTGCACGTCGCCCTTGACCGTTGCGAGCACTACCGTGCCCTTCTTGGTGATGGCTGCGGCCTCCATGTGCGGCTCGAGATGCGCGATTGCGGTCTTCATCGCCTCGGCCGAGGAAAGAACGAAGGGGAGCTGCATCTGGCCCGACCCGAAGAGCTCGCCCACCACCTTCATCCCGGCCAGCAGGTGCTCGTTTATGAGTTCGAGCGCGCTGTAGCCCGCTGACAGGGCCTCGTCGAGGTCCGCCGTAATGTTTGCCCGGTCGCCGTCGATGATCCTCCGCGCCAGGCGCTCGGTGACGGGAAGCAGGCTCAGGTCCTCCTTGACGCTGCCCGCCGCCGAGACCCCCTCGAAGAGGCGGATCAGCTGAGAGAGCGGGTCGTAACCCTCGCGGCGCCGGTCGTAGATAAGGTCCAGGCACACCTGCTTCTCCTCCTCGCCGATCTTGGAGAGGGGAAGGATCTTGGATGGGTGCACGATGGCGGCGTCGAGGCCCGCGGCGGTGCACTCGGCCAAGAAGACGGAGTTGAGAACCGCTCGAGCAGCGGGGCTGAGGCCGAATGAGATGTTGGACAGCCCGACGAGAGTGAAGACGCCCGGCAACTCCTGCTTGATGCGCCTGATCCCTTCGATCGTCTCAATGCCGTCACGGCGCGACTCCTCCATCCCTGTCGAGATCGGAAGTACCAGAGGATCGAAGAGAAGATCACCGGGCTTCATGCCGTAGCGCGTGGTGGCCACCTCGTAGATTGCCTGGGCCGCGCGGAGCTTCCATTCCGCCGTCCTCGCCTGCCCCTCCTGATCGATGCAGGTCGCCACGACGGCGGCTCCGTACTTCTTGGCCAGCCGCAGGAACGAGTCGAGACGCGTGCCGGGCCCGTCGCCGTCTTCCAGGTTCACGGAGTTCAGGATCGGCCTCCCCCCGAGGTGCTTCAGGCCGGTTTCGACCACGTGCGGCTCCGTGGAGTCGAGCACGATCGGCAGGGTGGAGGCGGTGGCCAGCCGCGAGGCCAAAGCCTCCATGTCGGCGACTCCATCCGCCCCCGTGTAGTCCACGCAGAGGTCGATTGCGTCAGCCCCTTCGCCCACCTGGTCGCGTGCGATTTCCAGGCATATGTCCCAGTCCTGGGAGAGCATCGCCTCCCTGAATCGCTTCGACCCGTTGGCGTTTGTCCGCTCGCCGACCGAGAAGTAGGAGAGGTCTTGAGTGATGGAAGCCGCGCTGTAGAGCGAGGAGACCCCGGGCGGCGCGTCGAAAGCGTGAGCCTGTGCCTGCTGGCCGGAGACTGCCTCCACTACGGCCGATATGTGCTCGGGGGTGGTCCCGCAGCAGCCCCCTACCACCCCGACCCCCATCTCCCCCACGAAGCGGCGCTGGGCCCGAGCCAGCTGCTCCGGGGTTAGGTCGTAGTGCATCTTGCCGTTCACCACCGAAGGAAGACCAGCGTTCGGCTGCGCCGAGACGGGTACCGAGGTGTTTTGGGTCAGGTAGCGCAGGTGCTCGCCCATCTCGTTCGGACCCGTGGCGCAGTTCATCCCGATTACGTCCACGTCCATCGCTCGCAATGAGATCAGCGCGGCGGCGATTTCGGTGCCAGGGAGCATGCGGCCGGTGAGTTCTACGGTTACCTGCGCTTGAATGGGCACCCACAGGCCGAGCTCACTCATCGCCTCCCGAGCACCGATGATGGCCGCCTTGGCCCCTAGCAGGTCGTATACCGTCTCCACGAGCAGGAGATCCACGCCACCGGTCAACAGGCCCTTGACCTGCTCCTTGTATCCGGCAGCCAGCTCGTCGAAGCCGATCTGGCCCAGCGAAGGCAGCTTGGTTCCGGGCCCCATCGATCCGGCGACAAATCTCTTGCGCGTTGACGAGGAGAACTCGGATGCCACCCTGCGGGCTATCCTTGCTGCTTCCAGGTTGATCTCGAAGGTCGCCTCGGGTATCCCGTACTCAGACAGGACGATCGGGAATGAGCCGAAGCTGTTGGTCTCGACCACGTCCGAGCCGACCTCATAAAAGCTCGCATGAAGGTCGGCTACGACTTGCGGACGGGTGAAGACCAGGTGTTCGTTGAGCCCCTCGAACTGGGCTCCTCCGAAGTCATCCGCCTCGAGCTGCAGCAGCTGCAGGTTTGTGCCGGTTGCGCCGTCGAAGATGACGACGCGCTCCTTTATAAGGTCCAGGTAGTCGCTCATTTCCCTCTCCAAAGGCTCCATTCCAGGCTAGCGCCGGCACAAAAGCGTCGAGGGCGACCAGTCGCTGTAGCTTTATGGCGTGAAGATCTATACCAAAAAGGGCGATGACGGCACCACCGGCCTCCTTTACGGAGGAAGGGTTCAAAAGGATTCGTACCAGATCGAGCTCAACGGCGCGGTCGACGAGGCCCAGGCGCATCTCGGTTTCGCCCGCTCGCTTGGCGAGCGGGGAGCTGCCTTGGACGAGATCGTCATCTCATTGGAAGCGGATCTCTGGGTGCTCATGGCCGAAGTGGCCACGGGTGAGGATTCGCGGTCGAAGCTGACGCCGGGTAAGACGCTTGTCACCTCCGAAATGGTGGCTCGCCTGGAGCACCTTATAGACGACGCCATGGAGCGCTTCGAGATGCCCAAGGCTTTTGTCGTGCCCGGTTCGAACCCGCTCTCGGCGGCCATGGATGTCGCGCGAACCGTCGTAAGACGCGCGGAGCGGCTGTGCCTGCCATTCATGCGCGCCTACCCGGAGTCCAGCGTCGGCCCCTACCTCAACCGCCTCTCCGACCTCTGTTGGGCCCTGGCGCGCTGGCAGGAGGGGGAGCACCTGCTCGCCAAGGAGGTTCGCGGCGGCAGCGGCGCTAAGTTGAGCGAGGAAAGCTAGAGCCGACCGGCGGCTAAGCCATCGGTGGCACGAGACAGGAGCCCTTTGGCATGCCCGAGATCGAATTCATTACCAGCGCGGTTGCCGATACGGCCTCCGCGGTAAGGGTCGAGTTGGTCGAAGAAGGCGCTCTGCGCACGCCTCTCGCCTCGTTGAACGGGGCCTCGCTCGAGGACTTTTCCGCGGCGGGAATGGGCTTCAACGCCAAGGCCGCCACCACTCTTCTAATCCCGCTGGCCGGCGCAGCGCCAGTCGTAGCAGTCGGCATGGCGGCAGGCACCGAGGACGCGGACGAGCTGCGCAAGGTGGGCGCGGCGATTGCAAAGTCGGCAAAGGGCTTTGAGAGCGCCTCGATCGTGATCCCCGCTTATCTCGAGAATCTTGGCCCCATGTCCCTTCGCTACTTGACGGAGGGCATCGTGCTGGCCGGCTACGGCTTCGACAAGTATCACACCGACGTGGAGGCCTTGGCGGCGGCATCGAAGCTGGCGCGGGTGACCTATGTGGTCACAGCGCCCGAGGAGATCGGCGCGGCTGACGAGATTTCGCGAGGCGTCACAGTTGCGCGGGCGACGTGCCTTGCGCGCGACCTGGTCAATGAGCCAGCTTCGGTCATGACGCCCCTCGCTTTCGCCGCGCGGGCGAGTGAGCTCGTCGCAGGACATCCAGAGCTGTCCATTGAGGTCTGGGACGAGGCGCGGATCGAGTCCGAGCGGCTCGGCGGGTTGCTGGGGGTGGCGCGCGGGTCCGTACAGCCGCCGCGCATGGTGAAGCTGACCTACACGCCCAAGGTACTGGCAGAGAAGACCGTTGCCTTGGTCGGCAAAGGAATCACTTTTGATTCCGGCGGCCTCAGCCTCAAGCCTGCCGACGGCATGACCACGATGAAGACCGACATGAGTGGAGCCGCGGCGGTGCTCTCGGCCATGCTCGCGCTTCCGACGCTCGAGGTGCCGGTGAAAGTCGTCGGCTTCATGATGCTGACAGAGAACATGCCGGGCGGGTCGGCCACAAAGCCGGGCGACGTCCTGGTGACGAGGGCGGGCAAAACGATCGAGGTGCTCAACACCGACGCCGAGGGCCGGCTGGTACTGGCGGACGGCTTGGCGCTTGCCACCGAGCAGTCGCCGGATTACATCGTGGATATCGCCACGCTCACGGGAGCATGCGTGGTGGCGCTTGGGCGTGAGATCGCAGGAGTGTTCGCCAATAGCCAGGAGCTTGTCACCGATCTGAGCTTCGCAGGCGATGTAGCCGGGGAGCAACTCTGGCAACTCCCACTTCCTGAGAGGTATCGCAAGCACATCCGCTCGGAGGTGGCCGACATGAAGAACATAGGCGAAGCGGGGCAGGCCGGAGCAATTGCGGGTGCGATGCTGCTTGCTCAGTTTGTCGGGAACATTCCCTGGGCCCACCTCGACATTGCCGGGCCATCGCGCTCGTCCAGTGCGGACGGGTACTTGCCGACGGGCGGGACCGGTTTCGGGGCGCGGCTGCTGTGCTACTTCCTGGAGGAGTTTGGAGAGTAGCGCCGAGCGCTGCCCTCGGGCACAGGCCTTTGCAGCGTCCGCCGGCATTTACCGTACAGGCGGCCTGCCGCAGGTTCGGGGCGAAACCCGGTCGGCGTCGGCGCCGCCGCCCGGGTTTCGCACTTCTCACGCCTGGGCACCCGCGTTTCCTTTGTTCCCTAGGTCAGGTGGCGCCAGGTAACGCCAGCCGTGTGGGGGCATCCACGACGACAGGTGGAAGCGGGTGGTGCGGGCGGTTAACGGGGCCATACAACCTGAAGGGCCTCCGCGGCCACCTGTGAATTTATCCTCCAGCGGAGCAGCGCCTCAACTGCCTCGCTCTCGTCAGCCTGGGTGTCGACGAGCGACACGGCGAGCTGGACGCTTCGCCGACGCAGGTCGGCCGCCGTTCCCTCGGCGAAGCCGTTGAGCAGCTGCTCATGCAAGGCGCGGAGCTCCTCCGGAAGGCGCGCCAGCTGGCGCTGGCTTAGCGGGGGCAGGGAACGCCTGACGGTGAGCACGCCGTTGGGGAGAAGCCTCGCCATGTCGAACTGGATGCAACGGTTGAGCGTGCGCGTTATCGAATTTCCGAAGCCCTTGGGGGATCCCAGTCCAATCTCGCAGCTCATCTCCTTCAGCGACAACTCCTGGGGCTCGGCATCCAAGTCGAAGTGGTAGGCGATCCGGCGCAGCAGGAAGATGCAGCTGGGGCCAAGGACGGGAAGCCAGAAGTGCTCTACGTAGGTGGAGCGCGGGTCGAACCCGAGAGACTCCACCATGGGGTCTATCCAGGGCTTTACCTGGATCGTGCCGAGCTCCTCGAGTTCACCCTCGAAACCGTCCGGAGCTCTTCTGGTTGCCGAGGATGGCTGGCCCCACGTGGCGCCGCCGTCTGCCGAGATCTGGGAGAGATATTCCATGTCTTGCCTTTCGATTAGCGAATGAGATGAATATATAGCTAAACAGAATGGCAAAACGTAACAATTAATGAAAAACAATGAAGGAATTCGAAGGTCAGAAGCTGTTGTAGGCAATGATGGAGGCCGAAGGGAGCCGCGGTCGCCGTTGTGTCGAAGGAGAAGTGGCTCCTGAACTGGGCCTGCCGATGGCGATTGCCCCAATCGGGTCGAGCTGCGAGGGAACGCCGAAGGCGGCTCTAAGCGCCGCGGTACCCATGGGTAGCCCGAAGAAAAGGCAACCCAGGCCCGAGTCGATCGCCGCGAGCTGTACCAGCATTGCCGCAAAGGCCGCGTCGATCGTCCAAAACGGCGCTGGAAAGTCCTCCGGCATGCCGATCCCGGCGTAGGACTTGTCAGGTGCACCGTAGCGGTGCACGTAGGCGTCTCGATTCTGGAATGGCACGATCACGCATGGCGCGTCGTCGAGGCCTGAGCGGGATGGCGCGGCCAGCCACTCCGGAGTGGCCACCGCGCCCCAGAAACGCTTCAGCGAGGGCGGTTCCGTGAGCACCAGCAGCCGGGTGCCTTGCGTGTAGCCGGCGGAGGGCGCTCGCAGCGCGGCTTCCGCTATATAGGCCACGGTTTTGTCCGATAATGGTTCGGGCAGGAAGTGCCGATGCATCCGGCGTGCTTTCAGTAGTCTGGAGAATTCCACGTGCAACCTCGCTTGGTCC
>JAJYPE010000067.1 GCA_021795585.1 Actinomycetes bacterium
TCGGAATCGATCTTCCGACTCCGCCCGCACCGCAGGGGAGCTATGTTCCCGTGGTGCGCACGCGGGACCTTCTCTTCTGCTCCGGAGTGCTGCCCATGCGCCAAGGGGAGCTGGTGAACCCGGGCATCGTCGGGTCGGGAGTCACCCTGGAAGAGGCCCAGGAGGCGGCACGAGTTTGCGTAGCGAACCTGCTGGCTAACGTCAAGGCCGAGCTGGGGACGCTGGATCGCGTCGAGCGCTTCGTCCGGCTTGGAGGCTTCGTCGCCGCTTCCGCCGACTTTACGGCGCACCCCGAAGTCGTCAACGCGGCGAGCAACCTGCTTGCCGAGATCTTTGGAGACGCCGGCCGGCATGCCCGAGCCGCCGTCGGAGTGGCCAGTTTGCCGCGAAATGCGTGTGTAGAGATCGAGGCGGTGGTGGCCGTCAGGCCGTAACCGCTGCGGAATCAGTGGTGGATCGGGCGCGGCCGCGCACACTCCCATAGTAAATGCCGGCGAGCAAGAGGGCCGTTCCGACGACGTCCGCGAGCGGATTGCCGACGCCTGCGCCGAGTGCTGCCGCCGAGACAAGGGCGCCCAGCGGTATCAGGCCCGGGAACAGGCCAACCTTTTCGACCGGGATCGAGCCTAAGGCTATGTACCAGGTCACAAACGCGCCAACTGTAACGAATAGGCCCTGGAAGGCGAGCGCAAGCCCCTCCGACGCTGTGAAGTAGGTGGGAACCTTCGGCCCCGGCATGATCAGATGTAGCGCGATAAGCGCGACTGCGGCGATAGAGGTGGTGCGGAAGGAGAGCGTGTAGGGCCCGATCTTGCGCAGCAACGGAACCGAGAAAAGCGAGAATCCGGCGTCGCCCACCATTGCCCCGACCGCCCAGACAATTCCGACGGCCGTAGCCCGCCCCGTCCCCTCGACCACGGCGGTTCCGGCTACCACGATCACCGCGCCGATCAGTGGCGCGGCGGTGGGTCTGCGATGCTGCATATAGGGACCGGCCAGTGCTAAGGCGACGGGAACGGCGCCGATGACGATGGCGACCGACGGTGCCGAGGCGCCCCGCAGCGCCTCTACTGAGCAGACTGAGAAGGCAACAAGGCCCATCGCGGTGACCAGTGCGAGATATCCCCGCTCATGCCAGTTGAGCCGCAGGTTGGCTTCTTTTTCGGTGCGGGCGAGAAAGTAGAGGATCACGGCGCCGATCCCGTAGCGGATTCCCTGGCCGAGAAAGACGGGAAATGTGACTAGGTACGCCGCCGCCGTTACGCCGGCGCCGACGACCAAGGGTGATGCCGCGGCAAAAAGGTAACCGGTGCGCGTGGTCGAATCCGTCACAAGGAGAGGAGCCTACCTTCGCGACGAACCCGACCGTTCGGGACCGCATGGACTCGATCGAAGCTGTCGAACCACTTTCTAATTAAGCCCTGATCGCCGTTACCGGTGTGCTATGCATGATTTCGGCTCCGAAAAAGGGGGAAATATGAAGCTGAAGAGCCTTCTCCTTTCCTTGGTCGCCGTCGGATCGATGGCCTTGCTCCCGCAGAGCGCGGCTTCCGCTGCGACGACCACTTTCAGTTGCACTGCGGCAACCGTTTCGACTCCTGACGTAGGGGCGACGCCGACGGTAAGCACGTGCAGCGCAACGGCGGCGGACGGTTCGCTGGAGGAGGTGCAAATACCGTCGAACTTCAACGGGAACCTGATCCTTTACAGTCACGGATACGTGTTCGATGGCAGCAAGTTGAGCGCCGCCGACGCATTTTCGCCGCAGGTGGCATCGATACTGCTGGCAGAAGGCGATGCCCTGGCGGGCTCCAGCTATGCGGTGGACGGATGGGGTGAAGTCAAGTCTGCCCTCACCGACCAGATGAACACCCTGGCGGATGCCAAGGCGCTCCTTGCGGCCAATGACGCGGCCGTGTTGGGGCAGAAACTATCCGCGAATACGGTCAACGCTGTTTACGCGACAGGCGTATCGCTTGGAGGTATGATCACCGCGGCGCTGGTCCAACAGAATCCGACCGCCTTTAGCGGGGCTCTTCCGGCCTGTGGTGTGGTCGGAGGAGGCGTCTCGACCTGGAACCAGGCGCTCTATGCCGAGCTTGCGTTCAAGACCTTCTTCGACCCGACCAATTCCGTGGCGGCAACGGGAATTTCCCTAGCCAACTCGACGGCCAATTACACCCAGGCCGACACGCTTCTTGGCGGCGCTTTACAGAAGACCTCTACCGATCCGGCGACAGCGGCGCGCCTTGCCCTGGTGGCCGCGCTCGGCAACGTTCCTACCTGGTTCTCTGCGCAGACCAATCCGGCATTGATCAAGGACGGGTTCCCGGTGCAGTCGGCTGCCACCGCGCCTGACGTCTCCACGGCGTCCGGGCTGCAAAGCGCGCTTCTCGGGCAAGTCGACTGGCTTGCGCTAGTGGACTTCCCGTATGCCTTCGGCCCCGGGCGAGCTGATCTCGAGGCAGTGGCCGGAGGAAATCCATCCTGGACGAACGGCGTCAACTACGCCTACACCTTGTCCCGCTCCCAGGATTACGCCGAGGTGTTGGCTCTGTATAAGGCGGCGGGCATCAGTCTCGCATCCGACCTTGCCAAGCTGCAGTCGGCGCCTCAGGTCTCCGCGAATGTCAGCGCTGTGCACTATTTGCAGCAGTATTTCAGCTACAACGGCAATATCCAGATCCCCGTACTCACCATGCATACCGTCGCTGATGGTCTGGTGACACCTCAGAACGAGACCTTGTACGCAAGTGCGGTGGGAGCAGCCGGTAACAGCGGCCTGCTCGACCAGGTCTACGTCAATCAGCCGGGGCATTGCGCCTTCAGTGCCGCCGAGTACGTCTCGGCGCTGCACGCGCTGATGTCCCGCGTAAGCACCGGGTCTTGGACCGCGGCTTCTCCATCCGCGCTCAACTCCTACGCCGCGATTCACTACCCCAACGCGACTTACAATGCCACCACGGACACGGCGGGCAACGTCTATGCGGCCCCGCCGGCGTTCAACACCTCGGGCTACTCGCCCGGACCGGCGCTGGCTCCCAGCGCCTCCGGATACGTGATGGCCGGCAAGGACGGCGGGACCTTCACCTTCAATTCCATATTCAGGGGCTCCATGGGCGGCAAGCGGCTCAATGCACCGGTGGTAGGGATAGCGCGGACGCCGGGTGGCCAGGGGTACTGGCTTGCGGCAGCCGATGGAGGGGTCTTCAGCTTCGGTAGCGCGACCTTCTACGGCTCCATGGGCGGCAAGACCCTCAACGCACCCGTAGTCGGCATCGCCGCCACTCCGGACGGAAAGGGCTACTGGCTGGTTGGTGCCGATGGAGGGGTCTTCAGCTTCGGAGACGCCAACTACTACGGCTCCATGGGCGGCAAGACCCTCAACGCACCGGTGGTCGGCGTAGCAGCCGCGCCCAACGGCCAGGGATACTGGCTTGCGGCGGCCGATGGAGGGGTCTTCAGCTTCGGTAGCGCGAAGTTCCAGGGCTCCATGGGCGGCAAGACCCTCAACGCGCCCGTGGTGGGAATCAAGTCCTACGATCCGACCGGTGGCTACACCCTGGTTGCCTCGGACGGCGGAGTCTTTAACTTCAACTCTGCATTCGATGGCTCCATGGGCGGCAAGACCCTCAACGCACCGATAGTCGGCGCTTCGTGAGTTTCTGGCCTGTCGCCGAGCCGATTGGTTCGGCGACAGGCCCCTGCCACCCCATGCCCGCGGCTGGTGCGGCTAACATCGTGCGGGTGAGGTTGAAGGTCTTGGCAGTTCCGGTGCTTGCTGTCGTGCTGGCCGCGTGCGGCTCGAAGCCGGCACCGGCCGCGTCGAAGACTTCGAGCACCACAGCCGCTCCCACAACGACCACCTCCTCGACCACGACCTCCTCGACCACAACGACCACCTCTCCGCAATCGGGCGTTGCCCCTTCGACCGCGACGGCCAGTTACACGCGCTCGGGAGGCAATCCGAGCTACAGCGTGACCCTTAGCTACCCGGTGCTCGGCGGGATGGCGTCCACCGTGGCCCAGGCCAAGATCAACAGCCAGATAATCGCCTCGGTTGCCGGCTGGGCGGACAGCTTCGTTCAGAACGTGTCCTCCATTTCCGGCTCCTCGGTACAGGGCAACTCCACGCTCACCGGGGCGTTCAAGACGGTCTTGGTGAACTCGAAAGTTGCCTCGTTCCAGTTCGTCCTCAATTCCGACGTCGTCTCCGCCGCCCAGCCTTCGACGAACATCTATTCGCTCAACTTCAATCTCTCCAACGGAGCCGCTTATACCTTGGGTGATCTCTTCAAGGCGGGCTCCAACTACCTCACCACCCTGTCTCAGGCCGCAATTGCTCAGCTGACAGCACAGCTGGCCGCTCAGCACATTCCAGCTGCCGAGTTGCAAAACGACCCGGGGCTCTCACCGGCGCCGGCCAACTTCGCGGCCTTCAACATCGCTTCCGGGGCGCTGGTGCTGGGCTTTTCGCAGGGGCAAGTCATCGGGACCGCTATCGGGGCACTCACCGTGAGCATTCCCGATCAGGCTCTCTCCCAGGTCATTTCGCCTAACGGTCCCCTTGGCAGCTCTTGAGAAGGACGCTCCGCCACTCATCCGCTAATCTTTGACGAAGGCAACACCCAGCCTTCTGAGACAAGGAGAAGTGATGAATAGCCAAGCAGCGGTGCTCCGGCCTGGAGTTCTGTCGGATCAGCTGGCCCGGACGCGTCTTGCCGATGCCATGCTGGTAATCGCCTACGCGGGCTTCATCGGCATCTCCGCCCAGGTCTCGGTGCACCTGCCCTTCACGCCTGTTCCCATCACCGGGCAGACTCTCGCTGTTCTTCTGGGTGCAAGTGTTTTGGGTGCCAGTCGCGCCTTGATGGGGTCGGGCCTCTACTTGGCGGCGGGCCTCATTGGCGTCCCTTGGTTCGCGGGTGGCTCCGGTGGCCTCTCAGTAGCATCCTCTCCGATCTTTGGATATATCGTCGGCTTCATCGCCGCGTCGGCACTGGTTGGCTTCATGGCCTCGCGCGGCATGGACAAGAAGGTGATGGGCACCGCCTTCGAAATGGTGGCGGGCAACCTGGCCATCTACGCCTTTGGAGTTACTTGGCTTGCCTTCTCCCTGCACATCTCACTCCTGCATGCGGTGGCGCTCGGGGCGGTGCCCTTCCTCTTGGGCGATGTCCTCAAACTCGTGATGGCCGCGGCGCTTCTGCCGGGCGCGTGGAAGGTCGCGAACCGCTTCCAGGCCCGCTAGCCGCCGAGCTGCTTGCCCTCGATGGCGTCCAGGTAGGCCCGCCAGTTCACTTCGACGGCGCCCATGCGCCTCAGGTGATCGGTGGGCCACTGGGTGTCGACGAATCGAATCCCCTCCGACCCGGCGAGTTCCACCAGCGCGACCAGCGCGGCTTTGGAGGCGTCGGGTCGCAGGTGGAACATCGATTCGCCTGCCATGAAATCCTCGACGCGGATGGCGAAGAGGCCCCCGGCCAGCGCACCGTCGAGCGTCCATGCCTCGACGGAGAGCGCGAGCCCGCGAGCGTGCAGCGCCGAATATGCAGTTTCCAGGGCCGGGTTGATCCAGCCTCCTTCGCGCGGAAGCCTGCTGCAGTGCCCAAGGACCGCAGCGAAGTCACGGTTGATGCTGAGGCTGAAGCGGCTCATCGACTTGCGCAGGCTGCGCGGCGGACGGCCTAGCCAACTATCCGTTCCAGGTGGGATCGGGATTACGCCGCGGAGTTCGGGGAGGTACCACGCATAGACCTCGGGCCGAGTGTCGTCCGCGGGCACCGGCATGGCGAAAATTCCAACGCGGTATCCGTGCATCATCATCTCCGCATCGACCGAGAGCGTCGCCAGGATCAAATCAAGGGTCGATGCCCCGCGCAACTGCTCCAGGACACGGCGATCCAGGCGCAGGAAATCACCTTTGCTCACTAGTGGTATAGCCATCTTGCTGGTGGTTCTTGCCCCTGGTGGTCGAGTAGCCTAACTATACATGGCCGAGCACTCCATGACCGAGAAGATTGCCGACCTGCGGAGCCGCAAGGAGCAGGCACTGCACGCCGGGAGTCCGCGTGCAGTGGAGAGGCAACACCAGAAGGGCAAGATGACTGCCCGCGAGCGGATCGATTATCTGCTCGACGAGGGATCTTTCCAAGAATTGGACATGCTGGCGCGACACCGTGCCCATGGCATGGGCCTCGAGGAGACGCGACCGTACACCGACGGCGTGATAACCGGCTTCGGCACCGTCGACGGCCGCAGGGTATGCGTCTTTTCCCAGGACTTCACGGTCTTCGGTGGAGCGCTGGGCGAGGTCTTCGCGGAGAAGATCCACAAGGTAATGGACCTGGCGACCTCGGTCGGCGTGCCCATGATCGGCCTCAACGACGGCGCCGGGGCCCGAATACAGGAGGGTGTCGCTGCACTCCATTCCTACGGCGGGATCTTCCATCGCAACGTGGCCTCCTCGGGAGTGATCCCCCAGATCAGCGTGATTCTTGGCCCATGTGCCGGAGGAGCGGTCTACTCACCGGCCATGACGGACTTTATTTTCATGGTCAAAGAGACCTCCCACATGTTCATTACCGGCCCGGACGTGGTCAAGACGGTTACCGGCGAGGACGTGACCCTCGAGGAGTTGGGCGGGGCCATGAGCCACGCGACCAAGAGTGGTGTCGCCACCTTCGTCTTCGACGACGAGAAGCAGGTCCTGGACGAGGTTAGGTACCTCCTCTCGATGCTGCCTTCAAACAATCTCGAGACCCCTCCCAGCGTCGATCCCACCGACGATCCCGAGCGCCTCATCCCCGAGCTGGCCGAGATGATGCCGACCAGCCCCAACCAGCCCTATGACATGAAGAAAGTCATCCAGGCTGTGCTGGACGACGGCGAGTATATGGAGTACTTTCCGCACTGGGCCGCGAACATCACCTGTGGCTTCGGCCGCCTGAATGGGAACGTGATAGGGGTTGTCGGCAACCAACCGGCCGTACTGGCGGGCGTCCTGGACATCGACTCCTCCGAAAAAGCGGCGCGATTCGTCCGCACCTGTGACTCCTTCAACATTCCAGTCGTCACCTTCGTGGATGTGCCGGGCTTTCTTCCCGGTGTGGACCAGGAGTACGGCGGCATCATCCGTCACGGAGCCAAGCTCCTCTACGCCTACTGCGAGGCGACGGTGCCTCGCATTACCGTGATCACTCGAAAGGCGTATGGCGGCGCTTACGTCGTCATGAACTCCAAGGCGGTCGGGGCGGACTTCGCATACGCCTGGCCCTCCGCCGAGCTGGCGGTCATGGGCCCGCAAGGGGCGGTCGAGGTGGTCTATAGGCGTGAGCTCGCCGCAGCTGCTGATCCTGGGGCGCGGCGCAAGGAGCTGGTGGAGGAGTATATCGACCGCTATGCGAACCCTTACGTGGCGGCTGAGCGCGGAATCGTCGACGATGTCATCGATCCGGCCGATACCCGTCGCATCCTGATCAAGTCACTGGCGGCGCTGGCAAGCAAGCGTGAGGACCTTCCCAAGCGCAAGCACGGCAACGTTCCGCTTTAGGAGCTGCGCGTATGGTAACCCAGGACCCGATCCCGACCGACGAAGAGGCCATAGCCGCCATCGCTGCGGCCTTTGCCGTGCTGGCATCCGCTGGGACTGAAGCCGCAGCGCCCGACAGGGGCCCGGCCCCGGGCTGGCGCTTCTCAGGCCGGTGGTGGGCGGCGCCAGTGGTGCTGGCGAGGCCCAGGCCCTGGTAGCACCGTAGGGCGGCTGCGCTAGCCCTTGTACGGGACGGTAGGGGCCACCACAACGCGGCCAACGCCTGGCTCCTCCAGGCTTGCCAGGGCTCGCTCAAGCGCCATGCTCGAGCGTCCGAGCAGCTCCTTCGGGCTTGCGCCGTTGGTGGGGTACCCTGCTACGCCGGCAGAGATCTTTTCCACCAGGGTGACACCGGAGCGCACGTGTGCGACTTGGAGGCGCTCTGCCGCCCAGGCTCCGCCCTCCTCGTCCGTGTCCTCGAGGATGAGGGCGAAGCGGTACTTCCCGATACGCGCACAGACGTCGGCTTCCCTGACGGTCGCGCGCAACAGGGCGCTGAATCCCAGGATTGCATTGGTCCCGACGTCGCTCAACTCGATTGCGTCCGCACCCAGTCCCAGCTCCAGCTGCACGACGGTGACCGGCCATAGGCGGCGCCGGGCCGTCGCGACCTTCGCCTCGAGGATGGCCGCAAATACCGGATAGGTGATGAAGCCCGTGTCCGGATCATTGCTCAGGTGCTCTTGGAACGAGTTGTGCCGCTCGATCCCGTAGGTCGGCGCCGATGCCGTATCTTCGCCGGAACCCGGCTCCAGGGCCGAAGCGGTTGCTGCCACCTTCCGGTGCGCGTTTATCAGGGCCCAGGCGCAGACAAGCGACGCTGCTGCCGACACCAGTATCAGCGGGCGGTATGCCCAGGCCGCGATTGCGGCCACCAGTGAAACCGCTATGGCTGCGAGCGGAGTTTGAACTCTATCCATCTCAGGTACTTTCGGCACGCTGCAGCTCAGTTTTTAGCGCAGATCGAGTTCAGTCGCCAATCCCGCGCCGCTGCGCCACCAACCGCTCGATGTCGTCCATGATGGCGGCGATCTCGAAGTCCTTAGGCGTGTAGATCGCGGCTACTCCGGCGCCGCGCAGCGCTGCGTGATCGATCTCCGGGATGATGCCCCCGACCACGACTACGGCCTCGCTCCCCAGGGCGCGCATCCGGTTCACGATCTCTGGGACCAGCTCGAGGTGCGAGCCGGAGAGGATGGAGATTCCCACCACGTCGACATCCTCTTCCAGTGCCGCGTTGGCGATCTGTGCCGGAGTTAGGCGAATCCCCTGGTAGATGACCTCGAAGCCCGCATCCCGCGCTGCGACCGCGATCTGCTCCGCGCCGTTGGAATGGCCGTCCAGCCCGGGCTTGGCCACGAGCATTCGTGGCGGACCTCCGGGAAGGGCGCGCGCCCGAGATCGAACCTTGTCGAGGCTGGCGATCGGCTTGGCCTTCACCTTGGCGATGCCGGTAGGGGCTCGGAACTCGCCGAAGACCTCTCGCAGGGTCCCCGCCCATTCGCCCGTCGTACCGCCTGCCAGCGCCAACGCTATGGAGGGCTCCATTATGTTCGTGCCGGTCTTGGCCGCCTCGGCCAGTATCGCAAGCGCAGCCTCAACCTTTCCCGGGTCACGCGATGCCTTCCATTCGCGCACGTCGTCGAAGAGGGACTGCTGCACGGCCGGGTCCACCACCAGGTGGGATGCCCCTTCCTGCGAGACCAGAGGAGAAGGGTCGCTCTCGGTGAAGCGGTTCACCCCGACTACCACCTGCTCGCCCGTCTCGATACGGCGAGTGCGGTCGGCCTGGGACTGTACCAGGC
>JAJYPE010000068.1 GCA_021795585.1 Actinomycetes bacterium
GGAAGAGCGGCACTTGGCAGGCGCGACAAGGCTGGCTAGCCTGTGCTTGCGACCTGCCATTCCGCCAGAGAGGAGCAGCGCATGCCAAGCCCCGAAAGCCCGTTCAGCGCCGGAACGGACGAGCTGCGCGCGCGACTGCGCAACGAGTTCGGCGTAAAGTGGACCCGCTACGAAGAGGACGTCATCCCCATGTGGATAGCGGACATGGATTTCGGGACCGCCGAGCCAGTCACCGAAGCCCTCCACGGAGCGGTCGATGGCTTCGGGCTGGGCTACTCCCGCCAGTCGCTCTACGACGGAGTTCTCGACGCCTTCGTCCACCGATACCGGACCAGGTTCCACGTCGAGCTCGATCCTGGCCTCGCGCTTCTTGCCACCGACGTCGTGCAATCTGTATACATAGCCATAATGTCCATGACCGCCCCTGGGGACGGCGTGGTAGTACAGCCGCCCATATATCCACCTTTCATAGGGGCGATTCAGGACACCCAGCGCAGCGTCCTTTACAATCGCCTGCTGGAAACACCCAGCGGCTTCCAGTTCGACTTCGACGACTTGGAGCGCCTGCTGGCCGACCCGGGCACCCGCATGCTCCTGCTCTGCAATCCGCACAACCCGACCGGCAGGGTCATGACCGCGGCCGAACTCGACGCAGTCGCGGAAATGGCGGCCCGGCACCACGTCCTGGTCGTGGCCGACGAGATCCACGCCGACATCGTCTACGGCGACCGCCCCCATCTCCCCTTTGCCTCGGCGGCGGCGCGCTTCGGCACCGATCACATCACGCTCACCTCGGCCTCCAAGTCCTTCAACCTGGCGGGCCTGCGGTGCGCGGTCGCGCACTTTTCATCCTCCGCACTGCGGGCCGGCTACGAGACCTTCCCATTTCACATGCGTGGCGCGGTCTCCAATTTGGGCATGGTCGGCACTATTGCCGCCTGGGAGCATGGTGAGGAATGGTTCGCCGGGACCCTGGCCCAGCTCGGTGCCAACCGCCAAGCCATCGCGGAGTTAGCCCGGACCTCTGGAATCGGGTATCGCATGCCCGAAGGAACCTACTTGGCATGGCTCGACTTCTCGGGCTTGACCGATAACGCCGACGTCACTGAGGCCCTGCTCGCCAAAGCCCGGGTTGGCCTCTCGGACGGCCCCGCCTTCGGCCCCGGAGGTGACGGTCACGCGCGGCTCAACTTCGCGACCACGAGCGCCAACCTCGCCGAAGCGCTCGGGCGGATC
Organism: Actinomycetes bacterium; assembly: GCA_021795585.1. Taxonomy (GTDB): domain Bacteria; phylum Actinomycetota; class Acidimicrobiia; order Acidimicrobiales; family Acidimicrobiaceae; genus Acidithrix. The sequence continues at coordinate 1,237 of JAJYPE010000068.1, forward strand.
GCCGCCGCGCTGCCTCATTTATGAGCGATCCCGCATAAACGACGCCTGGCTAGACGCCTCCGGCACAGCGCGCGACGACTCATCCGGGATACTCAAATGCCCTCCCACCTGCTGGGACGGATAATCATGCGGGCACACACGATTTGCGAGCCATTCCCCGGCTTGTGTGGGTACGAATGGTTAGAATCGGTCCAACCTCGTCAGAGGTGTGCAGGTCCTATTGGAAAATTGTGGGGGAAAAAGCAATGATCTACTTTGGGCACGGCGCCCATGGCTGAGCGCGCCGTGGTTCTTGGCGGCCACAAGAAGTTGAAACTGCCCGACGCCGTAGCGCAGTCGGTCGGCTTCATGGGCCCGGTTTTCTCGTCCGCCTTTCTCATACCGCTCCTGGTCGGGGTCAACGCCTCCGGAAACGGCGCGGGTGCGGCCGCACCTTTGTCCGTGCTGATCTCCATGATCGGCGTGTTGGGCCTGGGCTGGATCATCTCCGAGTACGCGCGGCGCATCCATGCCGCCGGCTCCCTATACGACTACGTGACCGACGGCCTTGGGGCCCGCATCGGCGCCGGAGCCGGCTTTGCCTATTACGGGGGGATACTTGCGCTGGGCGCCGCGATCCTGGTGTTGATAGGCGGAACCATACACGACACCCTGCAGGCCGAATTCAACATCGCTCCCATCCCCACCATCGGATGGGACCTGATCCTGCTGGTCGGCATCGCCGCCCTTCTTTATGCGGGAGTCTCGCTCTCGACCCGCACCCAGCTGGTGCTGGCGGTGGTCTCGCTGGTGGTGGTGACGGTCTTTTTCATAACCGTGATCGCCAAGGTGGGGTCGCACAACAGCCTGTCCGCGTTCTCGCCCGCATCCTCGCCTACCGGCATGAAAGGGATCCTCTTCGGAGTGCTCTACGGCGTGCTCCTCTTCACCGGTTTCGAGACGGCGGCAAACCTGGGTGAAGAGACCGAGCATCCCAAGCGCGACATCCCGCGTGCCGTACTCTTCGCTCTGCTCCTGGCCGCGGGTTTCTACATCCTGGCTTCCTACGCCCAGGTGGCGGGCTTCCACTTCTCGCTGAAGCAGATCTCCAAGGCGGCGGCCGGGCCGCTCTTCGCCCTGGGGAGCCCCGCGAGCCAAGGCGGATACGGCTCTGTCGGGGTTCGCCGGCTTTTGGAGCTGGTAGTGGTTCTGGACATGCTCGCCGTCTACATCGGGGTGTCGGTATCGGCCTCGAGAGGGATCTTCGCGATGGCGCGCGACGCACGCCTGCCGAGGCGCCTCACCTCCATCTCGGAAACCCGGAAGACCCCGGTGGGCGCGTCCACGCTGGTTGTCGTGGTCTACGCCGTCGTCATCGCCGTGACCGAGTGGTGGACAGGGCTCTTCGCCCTGCCTCAGACGCCGCACTACGCCGCGATGTTCAGCTGGCTGGCGACTTTCGGCCCGTTCGCCCTGGCACTGGTCTACCTGCTCATGACCATCGGCGCAGTCCGGGGCCTGGCCGACCACCCGCGGCGATGGGCCGTCTGGCTCGCCTCGATCGTGGGAGCCGTGACCGTCGTCTCCGCACTCTTCGGCTCGATCTACAAGGTTCCCATGCCCACGGTGGCAGCCTCCTGGGCGGCACTGGCCTGGTTCGTGCTCGGAATGATCATCATGTCGATCATCCCCGGCAAGCCAAAGGCCACCTCCCCCACCGAGACGGCCGGAGAGGTCGCTGTAGGCACGTAATCCCTGGGCTTCGAGCGCCATGGGAGCAGTCGGACATCCCGGGCTGCTCCTTTGGCGCCTCTAGGCGTCGTCGGAAGGCTCGACCGAGCTCAGCTGGTATCCCACCCCGGGGGTCGTGCGCAGCCTCCATCCTTCGTCCCCCAGCTTTCGCCTCAGGCGGTTGATGTAGACCCGCAGGTAGTTGGTCTCGCTACCGTAGCCGAGCCCCCACACCTCGCGCAGGATCACCTGGTGGGTGCAGATCTTGTCGGCGTGGCGTGCCAGGAAGCCGAGCAGCTCGAACTCCCGTGCCGTCAGCTGCAAAGGTTCGCCCTGCAGGGTGACCTGGCGTGCCGCCACATCCACCACGATTCCACCCACTTCGAGGACCGGCTCCTGGCTGCCCGTCTCGGCCAGGGCCCGGTGCCGCAGGGCCACGCGGATCCGCGCCTCGAGCTCGGCCATGGAGAAGGGCTTGGTGACGTAGTCGTCCGCCCCCTCGTCGAGTGCCATCACCTTGCGGCGTTCGTCCCCCGCGGCGGAGAGCACGATGATCGGGACGTCCGACCACTCCCTGAGCCTTCGGCATACCTCGATGCCGTCCATGTCCGGCAGTCCCAGGTCCAGCACCACCACCTCGGGCGAGCCGGTGGCGGCCAGCTGCAGGCCGGTGGCGCCATTCGGCGCGGTATGCAGCTCGTATCCCCGCGCTTGCAGCCCGATGCGCAGGGCCTTGGTGAGAGCCGGGTCATCGTCGATGATGAGGATGCTGCTCATGGCCCCGGCACCACGGGATGCGACCGCGGCAACTCCACCACGAAGCGCGCCCCCTCGGTGTAAGAGGAATCCACGCTTATGTGCCCGGCGTGCGCTTCCACGAACGCCTTTGCTATTGCCAGCCCCAGCCCGGCTCTGCCTGCGCCTCCGGCGGTGAAGTAGGGGTCGAAGATCCGATCCGCAAGGTGCGCGGATATGCCCGGCCCCCGGTCGGAGACGGAAATCGACACCGTGTCGTCGATGGCCAGCGCGGCAATATCCACCTGGGAGCCGTCCGGGGAATAGCGGGCCGCGTTCTCCATCAGGTTGGCGAGCACGTGGGAGATGAGCAGACGGTCCGCCACCACCAGCACCTCGGCCGAGGCCGGATCGATCACGAAGGCCGCCCGGGTGGCCTCCTGCCCCACCAGCACTTCCGCCTCCGCCGCGAGTTCGCCGACGCCAACCGGCTCCAATTGCAGCTCGAAGGCGCCGGCCTCTATGCGGGAGAGGTCGAGCAGGCTGGAGACCAGCCTGGAGAGCATGTCCGCCTGGGACTCGGCCGTGCGAAGCAGCTCGCCACGGTCGGCCGGGGAAAGCGCGAGATCGGGATCGCCCAGATCGGAGAGCGCCGCTTTCACCGAGGAGAGCGGGCTGCGCAGGTCGTGGGAGACCATGGCCAGGAGCGCGCGCCTCCACTCGCCGAGCTCCGCCAGGGCCCGCGCACGAATAGCGTCCTCTCGCAGCTGGCTCTGGCGGATTGCCACCGCGGCGTGGTTGGCAAAGGTGCGCGCTACGTCGGAAGAGGAGCCGGGATCGCCCTCGCCACGAACCACCAATACACCCAGCATCCCGTCGGCCGTGGCCAGGGGTATGGTCCTCACCTCCCCACCGGGCCGGGTGCCGAGCCTGGCCGAGAGCGCCTCGGCGGTAACGGCCGGGAGCACCTGGGCAATCTCGGCCTCACTCATCGGCACACCTGCGCCCGCCACCGGCTCCAGGCGTCCTTCCCGCGGCAACAGAACCACCACGCTGGAATAGCCCATTCCTGCCACCAGGCTCTCCGCAACCGCCCTCAACACCTCGTCCAGCGGTTTGCCTTCTATCAGCAGCTCCGAAAGACGCAGCAGCCCTCGGGCCTCCCCTGTGCGGTGCTCAGCCGCCGCTCTCGCGTCGTCCAGCCCGGAGACCACCCTCGCTACCAGCAGGAGCACCAGGACGTAAACTCCCAGCGCAACCCAGTTCTGCGCCGCGCCCACCGAGAGGGTGTAGTAGGGCGGGATGAAGACCAGGTCGTAGACGACGAACCCCATCACCACCCCGACCAGACCGACGGCGAGGCCGCCGGCTGTGACTCCCACCACCACCGGCACCACAAGCACCAGTGCGGTCGTGGCTTCGCTGAGGGATTCCCTGACCAGGAACATCGGGACCGCAAGTAACACCATCGAGGCCGCCATCGCGACATAGGCCATGGCCAGGCGCCTCGGCGAACGCCGCCTGAGGTTCGGGAGACGCGGCCTGCCACTGCCGCCCGACAGGATTATCTCGGCAAGAGAACTCATAGCGCTTCCTCTGCGCGGCAGGCGCTTGAGCGCCCCCCTTGATGCGCTTAGAGCCTACTGCGGCACCATTGTGTACGCCTGAGCCATGCCCAGGCGCGGTGGTGAACCGTTCTTCCCGGCTCCCGGCGCTATCATCCATCCCATGACGCCCTCGACACCCTCCCCGGGCGACACCGCTTCCCTGGTGGAGCGAGCGGGGCGCTTCCGCATATATCTGGGCCCCGCCGCCGGGGTGGGAAAGACCGTGGCCATGCTCGACGAGGGGCTGCGCCGCAAGGAGCGCGGGGCCGACGTGGTGGTCGGTGTGGTTGAAACCCATGAGCGCCCCTACACCGCCTCCAAGCTCGACGGGCTGGAAGTGGTTCCCAGGCGCAAGATCGACTACCGCGGAACGGTCTTCGAGGAGATGGACACCGAGGCCATCCTGGCGCGCAAGCCTCAGGTGGTGCTGGTCGACGAGCTCGCCCATACCAACGTTCCCTCGCCCGGCCACAACGAAAAGCGGTGGCAGGACGTGCTTCGGATGCTGGATGCGGGCATAAGCGTCATCACAACCGTCAACATCCAGCACATCGAATCCCTCGCCGACGCGGTCGAGGAGATGACCTCGGCCCGGGTGGCCGAGCGCGTCCCCGACTGGGTGGTGCGCCGGGCGGACCAGGTGGAACTGGTCGACTCCTCGCCGGAGCAGCTGCGCAGGCGCCTCCTGCACGGCAACGTCTACCCCTCCTCACGAGTCGCGGAGGCACTCACCAACTTCTTCCGCACCGAGAACCTCACCGCGCTACGCGAGCTGACGCTGCGCTTCGTTGCGGACGAGACCGAGGAGGAGATGATCTCCTACCTGGAACGGCTGGGTGCCGCAGGCAGGTGGGAGACCACGGAACGCATCATGGTGGCCGTCACACCCGCTCCGGGCTGGCAGCAGGTCATGCACCGCGCCGCACGCATGGCCCGCCGCGCCAAGGCCGAACTCTGGGCGGTGCACGCGCTAACGGACGAAGCCGGCTTCAGCGCGTCGGACGAGCAGATGGCCGAGATAAGGACGCTCGCCGAGGCGTTGGGCGCCCGCTGGGAGGCGCTGTCCGGTCCGGACGTTGCCGCGACCATCGTCGCCTTTGCCAAGCACCTGCGCGTTACTCAGATCGTGGTCGGTGCCTCCCGTCGGAGCCGCTGGAAGGAGCTGCGCGGAGGTTCGGTCCTGGCCAAGATGATGCGCGAGGCCGGAGCGGCGGGGATCGACGTGCACGTGATCGCCCGCCGGGAGCGCGAGGTCGACGTCGAGGAGCAGATCGGCGGAACCGAGGGCTGAGCGGCGGTTCGCCGTGTTAACGAATTGTTGACGCCGCCGGCCTGAGCATTAACTTCCGGTTGACATGCCCGGACGTAACTTCGTAGCCATGGCAGACATCTTGGCAATCGTGGGCATAGCGGTCTTCGGACTCTTCGCCCTTGGTATCGTGCACCTCCTGGAGCGGCTATGAATCTCACCGACGTGGCCCTCGTCACGCTTTCGATCCTCATGATGGTCTATCTAGGCCTGGCACTAGTGAAGCCTGAGAAATTCTGATGCAGGCGGCCATAACCATCATCGTCCTGGTCGTGATCATCGCCCTTGCCTGGCGCTTCCTGGGGGACTACCTGGCCAACGTGTACACCGGACGTACACGCTGGCTGGCTCCCGTCGAGCGCCTCGCCTACCGCGCCCTCGGCATCGACCCCACGGCCGAGCAGGACTGGAAGACCTATGCGGTCTCGCTGATCGCCTTCTCCGTCGTCGCGATGTTCTTCACCTACGCGATCGAGCGGCTGCAGGGCTCGCTCCCCTTCAACCCCCAGCATCTGCCCGGTGTCACCCCCGCTCTCGCCTTCAACACGGCCGTCTCCTTCGTGACCAATACCAACTGGCAGAACTACGCGGGTGAAAGCACCATGAGCTACTTCACCCAGATGGCAGCGCTGGTCGTGCAAATGTTCGCTTCGGCGGCGGTCGGAATAGCCGTCGCCGTCGCCCTGGTCCGCGGCTTGGCGGCACGCAAGCGGGAGACCATCGGCAACTTCTGGGTGGATGTCGTGCGCGGCACCCTCTACGTGCTCCTGCCTATCGCCGCCGTCGCCGCGCTGATCTTCGTGGCCCAGGGAGCCATCCAAACGCTTTCGGGGCCGGCCACCGTCAGAGACGCTCTCAACGGGGTCCACCAGGTGATCCCGCGCGGGCCGGTTGCTTCGCAGGAGTCGATCAAGCAGCTCGGGACAAACGGGGGCGGCTTCTTCAACGCCAACGGCGCCCATCCCTTCGAAAACCCGACGCCGATAACCAACTTGCTCTCGGTCATCCTCATCCTTGCCATCCCGGTGGCTCTCACCCGCACCTTCGGCAAGATGGTCGGCAGCATGCGCCAGGGCCTGGCGATCCTCGCGGTTATGACCGTCATCTTCGCCGGCACGCTGGCCTTTACCGCCACCGCCGAGAGCCGAGGAAACACCGCCGTCAGCCGCGCGGGAATCACCTCCCAGGCCAGCGGCAACCTGGTCGGCAAGGAGACCCGCTTCGGAACCTTCAACTCGGTCCTGTACGACGTCACCTCCACTCAGACCTCGACCGGTAGCGTCAACTCCACGCCGGACTCCTACACCCCGCTCGGCGGCCTCGGGCTGCTGTCGGGGATGATGCTGGGCGAGATCTCCCCCGGCGGTGTCGGCAGCGGCCTCTACACCATCCTCCTCTTCGCCATCCTGGCGGTCTTCATAGGAGGCTTGATGGTCGGGCGAACGCCCGAGTATCTCGGGAAAAAGATCCAGGCCAAACAGGTGCAGCTGGCCACAATCGGCATCCTGGTCATGCCAATTACCGTGCTGATCCTCACGGCAATTGCCGTCGAGACCACCGCAGGGCGGGCAGCTACGCTCAACGCCGGGCCGCACGGCTTCACCGAGATTCTCTACGCCTTCACCTCTCAGGGCAACAACAACGGATCGGCGTTCGCAGGACTCTCCAGCAACACCGGCTTCTACAACATCGCCGGCGCCATCGCCATGCTGCTCGGCCGCTTCGGGGTCATGCTGCCCACCTTGGCCCTGGCCGGCTCATTGGCCAAGAAGACGCCGGTGCCCGAAGGTGAAGGCACCTTCCGCACCGACACCCCCATCTTTGGAGTCCTCCTGACGGGCGTACTTCTCATCGTCGGGGGCCTCACCTTCTTCCCCGCGCTGGCACTCGGTCCAGTGGCGGAGCAGCTCGCAGCCGGAAGGATCTGGCCATGACCACCACCGCTACCGCACCCGTTCAAGCCAAGCCGAAGCGCCGCCGCGTAGCCGCCTTCGACAGGCGGATCGTCATCGACGCGCTGCGCGCCTCGTTCACCAAGCTCGACCCTCGCGTCCAGGCCAAGAACCCGGTCATGTTCGTCGTGCTGGTGGGAACGATCGTGACCGCCATCGACACCATTGCCACCCGCAGCGGTTTCGGTCTGGCCATAACCATCTGGCTGCTATTGACCGTCCTGTTTGCAAACTTCGCCGAAGCCATGGCCGAGGGCCGTGGCAAGGCGCAGGCTGACACGCTGCGACAGATGCGCACCGAGACCGGTGCCCGACGGCTTCGCGCCGACGGCTCCGAGGAGCTGGTATCAGCGGCGGCGCTGACCGTCGGCGATACGGTGGTCTGCGAAGCCGGGGACGCCATTCCTTCGGACGGCGAGATCATCGAAGGCGTGGCCTCGATCGACGAGTCGGCGATCACCGGCGAGTCCGCACCGGTCATCCGTGAGTCCGGAGGCGACCGCTCGGCGGTCACCGGCGGCACCATGGTGCTCTCGGACCGGATCGTGGTGCGCATCACCGCCGAGCCGGGAAAGACCTTCCTGGACCGGATGATCAAGCTGGTGGAGGGCACCAACCGCCAGAAGACGCCCAACGAGATTGCCCTTGCCATCCTGCTGGCGGCGCTGACCGTCGTCTTCATCCCGGTGGTGGTCTCCCTCGTGCCCTTCGGCTCCTACCTGGGGGCAACGGTCCCGATCGTGGTGGCTGTGGCGCTCCTGGTCTGCCTTATTCCGACAACCATCGGAGCCCTCCTCTCCGCCATCGGCATCGCCGGCATGGATCGGCTGGTCCAGCGCAACGTGCT
>JAJYPE010000069.1 GCA_021795585.1 Actinomycetes bacterium
TTCGGCGGTGCAGCTCTGGGTGCTGGCTGTGATGGAGGCAAGTTATTTCGCGGTGACCGGCCGCCTTGGAACCGCTAAGGCGATTTTCTCCGCGCTTCGATTGGCGTCCCGAGGCAGCCGCGGTGCCGAGGCTGCACATCGGCAAGAAGTGATGAACCAACTTCGACTGGTGGATCAGCAGGAGCTCAAGGTGCGTCTCGCGCGAGGCTCCGCGCGCCTAACCGCCTTCTTCGCCCACCAGCGGAACACCAGGGCAATGCTGCGCTATGAGGTGGAGCGATCACGGGCGAGCTCGCCTGGCGCAATCCTGGAGAAGCACCTTCTCGAAGAAGAGAGCACTGATCCCACTGCCATGGCGACCCGCTTTGTACAACGGCGCATCGCCCGGGTGATCCAAGTTTTCGTGGTTCTATTCGTGCTTGTCGCCTCCCGGCACGTGATGCTCGGCGCGCTCCCCGCATACGGCACCCTCGCCTCGCTTCCCCATGGCTCGAGTCTCTTGTCCGATTTCTTCTCGGGTTCGCTGTCTCCCACCTCGAGCGCGGGGACTTCGGTTCCGGCCGGATATCTGATCATGGGAATCCTGGGGCTCCCCTTCTTTGGCGCCACCGGTCTTCTGACGCACGCGTTTCTAGGCGGCCTCATCGTCGTCGGGCTCCTTGGCGCGTACCGCCTGGGGGCCAAGTATCGCAACCCTCTCTCGGCGACGCTCGCCCTACTCACCTATGCGACAGCGGGATCGCTGGCGGGTGTCTTCTCGCTAATGTCGCTTTTCGGGCTCGTGGCATTCGCGTTTTCGCCTTGGCTCATCGGGATCGCGCTGGACCTGCTGGAATCGGTCCTATCCGGTGAGCGGCTCTCTCTCCGTCCTGTCTTGCGGGCGGGCATGGTGGGGGCGATCGCAACCGCACTGGCGCCCGGATTCGTCTCAGTGGAGCTGGTGCTGGCGTTGGCCGTCCTGGCCGCCTACACCGCTTCGGGCAAGGCGCGTGCTTCGGGCTATTCGGGCCTAGGCCGCTTCTTCCTGTTCGTACTCGGGATCACCTTGTTTGCAAACGCCAGCTGGTTTGCCGGATACCTGGAGCCCGGGACAGTCCTGGCCTCCTTGTTCGGCTCGGCGCCGCCGTCACATGTGAGCCTGCTGAGTCTCCTGCGCTTCAGCGTAGGTACGGGCGCGTCGACGAACCCCTTCGGTGAGTTCGCACTGCTGGGGCTGGTCGTGACCCCGTTCGTCGCGCGCGGAAGCCGGGCTTTACGTGCCGAGGTGGCGATCGTCTCGGCAGCGGTCGTCTTCATCTTCGCGGTGGCATCGAACAACGGGGCGCTCGGCCACGACCCGATGCCCCTAGTCTTCCTCTCCCCGCTTCTTGCCGCGTTTGCCGCCTACGGGTCGGCCAATGCGGTGGACACCATCTACCGCGACCTACCGCGCGAGGCTTTCGGAGTCCGCCAGTTGAGCGGTGCAGCGGTCGTCGTGGGGGTATTGGCCGCTGTCCTCGGTATCGGCTCCCCTTTGCTCGGCGGGCGCTTGGGGATCCCGGCTTCCGGATATGAGAACTCACTGGGATGGGTTACAGGCAGCCATGGGCGGTCGGCAAAGGTGCTGTGGATCGGCACTCCGGCGACGATTCCCGCCGGCTCCTGGTGGTTTGCCAACGGCATTGCCTATTCGGTCACCTCTGGGCGGAACCTCGGCTTCGAAGGCGCTTACACGCCTATTCGAGCTGGGTCCTACACCTCCTCCTACGACGGCTTGGCGCGAGCAGCTCTGCTGGAAACCACCAACCTCGGCACCTACCTGGCGCGCGATGGGATCTCCTACCTTGCTTATCCGGCGGCCGCCCAGGGCCCGGCACTGCAGCGACTGACACTTACGCTGGCTCGCCAAGTCGACATGAGCCAAGTGCTCACCGACCCCGGAGTCACCGGGTACCAGGTGCTCCGCAAGGTGTCGGTGGGAAGTGTTCCCTCTGGTGGATCGGAGACCGGCGCAATGGCAATCGGCCTCGGGGTGTTATTGGTCTGGCTTGCGCTGGCCGACGCGGTCTTCTTTGGCGCCTTCGTAACGTCGCGCATCTTCACGCGCGTCAAGGTTTCAATTGCCGTCGAGCGCGACATGCGCGACCAGGACCAAGCTGCCCGTGTGCCCCCGGTTCCGCGGCCCCGCGCGGAGGTGCACTAGGCTTTGGCGGCTTTTCATAGCAGGCGGAGCTTTGTCCGCCGCATCGTGGTCGCGGCAGTCTTGGCCGTGGCGCTGGTTGCCGCGGCGACGGTTGATCTGGGGCGTGGCCCTGCCGGGCCGAATGCACTTTTCGCGCCGGCCTTCAGCATTTCGCCACAAAATTCGGACTCCTCCACCTGGTACTGTGCGGTGCCGCGCCTGGACAAGGCGCCGGGGGTCTCGATTGGCTTGGAGCTGACGAATCTTTCGCCGCACGCTCAGCGCGCGAGTGTCGACTTCTATTCGGGAAGCGGGAAGGACCTCCACAAGACCTACTTGGTGCTTGCGGGCTCGACCCTGCCCGTGGTTTGGGCCGTGCCGGCAAGCAAGCCGGGCGGCGTCGAGGTGACCTTTGCTGGAGGCGGAAACGTGGTGGGGATGGTGGCGACCGGGAGCCAGGGCTACTCCCAGCTGCTTTGCCAGCCTTCACCGGGACCGCAATGGCTGGTGGAGGGCTTGTCGACGCAGGGCGCCTCAACAGCCGCGCTCGCTGTGTTCAATCCGTTCGCCGCCGACGCAATCGTGGATATCGCCTTTCTTACTCCGTCGGGACAGCAGCAGCCCGGACCCCTACAGGCGATCGTGGTCGGAGCACATTCGACCAAGGAGGTCTACCTTCCCGACTGGGTGCAAGGAACGGGCCCGATTGCCGCTCAGGTGACAACGCGGATCGGGCGAGTCGTCGCGGGTGCGGTAGAGGTCCGCTCGGACCCCTCCGCAAGCGGTGTGGTCCTCGCGCCGGTTTCCGCGGAGGTCTTCACCAGCTACGACTTCCCGCTGCTCTCGGCAACCGCCAACCAAGCCGTGGCTCTCCAGCTTTACAACCTCTCGGGCACCCAGCAGACTGCCAAGGTTTCGGTTCATCCCCTGTCCCCCGTCGGAGGTGCATCGGCGACCACGACAACAGTGGCGTCATCCACTACCGCGCAGGTAGGGTCTCCGCGCTTCAATGAGTCAGTGCCGGCCCAGGGGACGATTTCCATTCCCCTGAAAACGATCGCGTCCGTCCCGATTGGAACGCCATTTTCCATGCATGTGAGCGGCGAGGTCGTAGCCATGGTGGTGGTAAAGGGTTCGACCGCCGGGCCGTTGGTCGGTCTTTTCGAGGAGCCTGGCGTCAAACTGTCCTGGCATCGCTGGCTCGAGCTTTTGTACGGCCCGCCCGCCTCGGAGTCCGGTAGTCAGGTTGCGATGGTGTCGAGCTCGAATGCAAAACGGGGAAGCGGCCTGGTCGAACCCTTTTACTTCGTACATCGTGCCTTGTCGGCCCAGCTCAGTGGCATTGACAATGTCGCAGGGGTTCCCTTTGTCGTGGATCGGAACCATGTGCAGCTGTTCCAGAGCAAGTTCCCCGGCGGCTTGCCCACAGCGTTCACAATCTCCACTTCGAGCGATACGGTGCCGGCAATGGCGCTAATCGGAAGCGACGGCAGCCTCACGCCATTCAGTCAGATTCCCGTCGACTGAGGCGCCTCCTGAGGTTTTGGCCAACCGTTGGCCTCTACCTGCGAATAGCATTTTGACATGACTCGATGGGGAATAACCCTTCCAATGGTCGCCGGCGGCCTGGCGTCGCAGCGAGACGCGCTCTCCAGGCTTCGTGCGGCCGGTTACGTCGACGTGTGGAGCGCTGAGGTCGCGCAGTACGACGCGTTCACCCCTCTGGTGCTGGCCAACGAGTGGGAACCCGGGATGAACCTGGGAACAGCCATCGTCCCGGCCTTCACGCGAGGACCGGCAACTTTGGCTGTGTCGGCCGCCGCACTCGCCGAGCTGGCGCCGGGGCGTTTCACCCTGGGCATCGGCTCCTCCTCGGACGTCATCGTCTCCAGGTGGAATTCGGTGCCTTTCGAGCGTCCGTTCTACCGGACGCGCGACGCGGTCCGCTTCCTGAGAATGGCTTTGGCCGGGGAGAAGGTCGACCGTGAGTTCGACACCTTCAAGGTGAGCGGTTTCCGACTCGCCTCGCCTCCACCGGTCATGCCCAAGATCTTGGTGGCCGCATTGCGCGAGCAGATGCTGCGAATGGCAGGTCGGGAGTCGGACGGCGCGATAATCAACTGGCTCTCCCCGGAGGATGCCGGACGAGTGGTTCCGATCGTGGGGGAGGGGAAGGAGATCGTCGCTCGGGTCTTCGTCGCCCCCGGCATTGAGCGAGCGGCTTTTTTGGAAGGGGCTCGCCGAGCCATCGCTTCCTATCTGACAGTGGGCGTCTACGCCGATTTCCACCGGTGGCTCGGCCGTGGTGGGCAATTGGAGCAGATGTGGGAGCTGTGGGCGAAAGGTGATCGTGCCGGTGCCGTTGCCGCGATTCCAGAGGACGTCGTCGACGCACTCGTGGTCGGGGGAACACCCGACCAGTGTCGGAGGCGCATCGCCGAATACTTCGACAATGGCGTAACGGTCGTCACCTTGGCGGTCATGCCATTCGGCGCCGATCCCCTCGATGCGGCGCTCTCGCTAGCGCCTCGCGCCGACTAGGTGCCGGACGTTCATTCAGCCAGGCGGTAGGCCTCGTCCCAAAGGCGGTTGTAGCCAAGGCGATCGAGTGTGCCGGCGGCTTCCAGCAGGTAGGCGCCGGATTCGCCCACCTCGGCGGGAAGCTCGCCCGCCAACGCCGCTGCTATCCGCTCGACTATTGGGAACGAGCCTGCGAGCGGCTGGTCGCCGTCGAGGATTTGCCCCAAGCGTTCTAGGTCCCGCTCGCGGGAGAGGTCAGGCGGACGCTCCACTACTGCGTAGAAACGCACCGCCGCTTCGCGCAATGCGGCTGCGGAGTGCGTCCGGGCCATGAGCACTTTGTCCCCACCTTGGGTGCCCCGCGTATAAAAGGCGGGGTTTTCGTAGCTCCAACCCGTCGGTTCACCGGCGGCTCTCCAGACCGTTCCTGGTCCGGGCCCGTCGGTCCAGGCAAGCCGCAGCTCAGCCGGCCGCCAATCAAAGCCGACGCCCGGGAAGGTGTCAAGGGCATCGGAGATGGCTGTGGCGGCCTCTTGGCGAGAAAAAGGCTTGCGGCGCCTGGCAATGCTTTCGAATCTCACTGCATTCTCCCTGTTTCAAGGCCTCAGTGCTTGTTCGCCACCAAGCGGTAGCGATATAGGAGCGTTCCCTCTTCCTCCAGAACTGACGCCAATTCCAAACCTGCAAGGCCGAAGTCGCCGCCGGGACCGAAGGGGCCGCCGTGGTGGCTGGGAGCCACGAGTGGCGTCACCGTCAAGCAGATCTCGTCGATGGCCTGTCCGGCCAGCAGGATTCCCAGGAGCGTGGGTCCCCCTTCGCAGACCACGTTGCGGAGCCCCAGCTCGGCCAAGGCACCTCGCAGGAGCCCGATCTCCATATCGTGGTCGCCAATGAAGACGAATGCCGGCTCGACGTCGAACGAGCGTGCCAGCGCCGTGGCCTCCTCCGCTTTGCCGCGCGAAGTGGCGATCACTACCTGGTCTGCCGAGGCCGCAAGGGGGGCTTCTGCCAGCCCGTCCAACGACCGCGCCACCACGACCAGCCGGGGCGCCCCGTCACGGCCGCCTGGCGCCGCCTCAGGCTCGCTCCGGTGTGGAAGCGAGGTATATCCCTCAGCCAAAGCGTTGCCACGGCCGATGACCACGGCATCCGCATAGGCGCGGATCACGTGGAATACCTGGCGGTCGGCGCCGCTCGAGATCGGGCCCGACACGCCCCCGAATTCCACCGCGCCGTTGACGGTGGCCACCATGTTCGTCCGCCAAAGACCGCGGTCCGAGTTTGACGGCCGGTAGATCGCGTCTATGTCGGCTGCTTGGTCGCAGGCCGGGAAGATTTGTCTCATGGGCCCAGGCTAACCCTCCCGCCGCACTAGGCGCGGGTCCGTGCCGTCACAGCCAGGGGAGTTTGCCCCGGTAAACTGGTGGGGTGGATTCCCACCTTCCCTCGCTGCTTGAACGCAAAGTCGACTTCGACATCCGTGCCGCGGTCGAGCTTCTCTCGCCTCCACCTCGCTTTGCAGGCACCAGTTTTGAAAACTACTTGCCCAACGGCAATTTCCCCAGCCAGGCGGAGGCCGTCCGGAACTGCAGGGCATTCGCTGCCTCGCTCTCCTCGGCTCAGTCCGGCCACCGTGGCCTGCTATCCCTGCGCCGGCAGGCGGCTCCGCAGGGGAGAGGGATCTATATCGACGGCGGATTCGGCGTTGGAAAGACACATTTGCTGGGGGCGATCTATCGTGGGGCCCCGGAGCCCAAGGCCTATCTCAGCTTCGTCGACCTGGTGAATTTCGTGGGCGCAACCGGATTCGAACGTGCGGTGCACGAGCTTTCCGACTACGTTCTGGTGGCTGTCGACGAATTCGAATTGGACGATCCGGGGGAGACGGTTCTAGTCTCCTCCCTCTTGGACCGCCTCGCCTCCGCCGGCGTCAACCTGGCAGCGACTTCCAACACCTTGCCCGAGAGATTGGGTGAGGGAAGGTTCGCCGCGGTGGACTTTATGCGCGAGATCCAGGGCCTGGCGGCGAGATTCCAGGTGGTCTCAATAGACGGTCCGGACTATCGGCACCGCCGGCTCAACTTGACCAATGTCGAGGTGGACGGGAGCCGACTTTTGGAGATCGCAGGCGAGCGCGGCGCCGTGACGACCTTGGACCGGTTTGACCCGCTTCTTGCGAAGCTCGCCGCCACCCATCCGGTGATGTACTCCCGCCTCATAGACGGCGTCGATCTGGCGTTGGTGGAGGACGGCCGGGCATTTACCTCTCTCGACGCCGCGTTGCGCTTCGTTGTGCTCGTCGACCGCGCCTATGAGACCGGCACTTCGTTGGTGGTGGCCGGCGTCCGTCTGCAGGAACTCTTCCCGGAGTCCTTCCTAAAGGGTGGGTATCGCAAGAAGTTCGGGCGCGCTCTTTCCCGCCTGAGCCAGCTGCATGAAGAGGCCGAGGTCCCTCCCACAGGATTAGAGGGGGACGGACCAGCGGATGAAAGTGCCGCCGAGGCTGGCTGAGCTGCCGTAGTCGAAGGAGCCCCCAAGATCGCGGGCCCGGCTCTCCATGTTGGCTATGCCCCTCGATGTCAGGGAACGTTCGCCCACCATGCCGCGCCCGTTGTCCTCCACCAGGACGCTCAACTCGTCGCTGGCCGCGCGCAGCGAAACGGTGGCGGTGGAGGCCTGCGCATGTTTGGCGATGTTCGAGAGCGCCTCGCGGAGCACATGCAGCACCTGCCCGGCCAGGGCAGCGTCAACGAGGGTGTCCAATGGCCCCGTGAAAGTCACCGACGCCTCGAAGCCCAGAACCGGCTGCATCTCGCGCACCAGCGCCAACACTCTTGCGCGGAAGCTTTCGCGGAAACGTTCGCGCGAAACTTCGAGGGCGAAGATGGTTACTCGGATCCGCTTTATCGCTTCGTCAAGGTCGTCGATAGCTGCCTGCACACGAGAGGCGGCTTCCGGGACGATGATGAAGCGGAGGGTCGTCTGTAGGGAGAGTCCTATCGCGAATAGGCGCTGGATGATCTCGTCGTGCAGCTCTCGGGCGATACGTTCCCGGTCCGCCCGCATGGCGTAGTCCGCGACGGCCGACTGGAGGCGGGCGTTCTCGATGGCAATCGCCGCTGCGCGTGCCAGATACGAGATAATGGTCTCGTCGTCCTCGTCGAACTCCTCGGCCCCCAGCTTGTTGGTGAGATACAGATTGCCGAAGACGCGCTCGCCCACCGAGATGGGCACCCCGAGGAAGCTGGTCATCTTCGGGTGATTCGGGGGAAAGCCGACTGCGAGAGGATGGTCGGAGACGTTCTTGATGCGTATCGGCTTGGCGTCGGTGATGAGAAGGCCGAGCACGCCACGCCCGGTTGGCCTCTCCGGGATGCGGCCCTCGGCACCCGGATCGATTCCGTAGGTAATGAACTCCCCGAGATTCGCTCCGGTGTCGTCGAGAACGCCGAGCGCGGCGTACTGTGCCGACGCCAGCATGCAGCTCTCTCGGACCAGGGTCTCGAGAACCACGCGAAGGGATAGATCGCGCTCGATGACGAGCACGGCGTCAAGTAGCCGTCTCAGACGCTGGGGATCATCGATCTTGCTGAGAGGCATGTCAAAACTTTATCTGGCGAGGGACCAGTGGGAGCGGGAGCGGCAAGGGAGTTATCGACGAAGCTGCCCCGCGTTGCGCGGTGGAGAGACCTACCGCGCCGGTTTGATAACCTGTGCCCGGATGTAAATGACGTGGAGGCGATTATGGCCGAGGTCGCGGTGCGAGAGGTGAAAGGGCTCCGCTTCGAGGAGCGGGACTTGAGGGGCAAGGTTCCTGACCTGGCCAGGGGAGGGGAGTTCGGAGAGATTCCCCTGGTCCGGCGAATCGATCCCATCTTCGGCACCGGGGTGCGCTTTGTGAGCGGGGCCAAGATACAGCCCGATAGCAAGGCTGACGTCACGGAGCTGACCGCCCCCGGCGGCTTCTGTCCGTTCTGCCCCGGGTCGCACGAGAAGTACACCGTCCCATTCCCCTCCGAGATGGTCCCCGAGGGCAAGATCAGGCGTAATCTGGCCCTGGCAGTACCAAACATCATCGCTTATTCGACTTACTCCGCGGTCGCGGTCTACGATTCGACTCGCCACTTCGTCCCGATGGAGGAGTTCGAGCCGGGCCTTCTCCACGACGCCTTCTCGGCAGTGCTTCAACATGTACGCGACGTTCGCGCCTACGATCATCTGGCCTGCTACAGCTCGATCAACGCAAACTATTTGCCGCCTTCGGGCAGCTCACTGATTCATCCGCATCTCCAAGCCTCTAATGACTACGTTCCCCTCACGGCCC
>JAJYPE010000070.1 GCA_021795585.1 Actinomycetes bacterium
GGCATCACTACGCCGAGGATGGCGACTTTCTCTGCGCCGACTGCTGGGAGGAGGAGGGGTAGCCCCCTCCTCCCGTAGGCTTCCCAGAAAAATCCCACGAATGTCCTCACCCACCATCAGATCGTCTCCCGAGGTCAGCGGGGATGAAGCAGTAAAGTTGCAGGTAGATGGTCAAATCGGGGCTACCTCGGATCACGGCGGATCACCCCTCGGACAGGGCAAATAGGTCTCATAACCCGATAGGCGAGGGAGGAGCCAGATCGTCAGAGACCCCCTTGGGCTCAGCACCAAGACCGTCCATTTTCTGCGAACTCAGCTTCTCGACGGCGCCTTCGCCCTACTCCCAGAGAGCCGACGCGACGAGGACGTGCGGCTCTTCTCCAGCAATGAGCCGAGCTTCGCTGCCGCATCCCGGTCGGACTCCTCGACGAAGTGGGCGTAGACACCGAGCGTCGTGGCCGCGTTGGCGTGGCCCAGCCTGCCGCTGACCGTTCGGACGGGCACGCCCGCCGCCAGGAGGCGGGTCGCTGCAAAGTGGCGAAGGTCATGGAGACGAACCGTGTCGAGCCCGACCTGCTTGCGAATCCGGATGAAATCCTTGGTCACGTCGTTGGGCGCCCACGACCGCTTGCCATCGGCGTCGGGAGAGAAGACGTGCGCCGACTCCGGCAGCGTGGCATCGCACGCCGTCGCCCGTGCGGTGGAGCGCCCCCGGTGCGTCTTGAGCCGCTTCACCGTGCCCGCATCGAGGGCGATGCGACGGGAGGCGTGGGTCTTGGTGTCCTTCTCCACCAGAGCACTGTGCTCCGCCTCGACGACAGAGCGCGAGATGGTGAGCACCTTCTCTTTGAGGTCGACGTCAGACCAGCGGAGACCGCACAGCTCACCACGCCGGGCGCCAGTGGTCGCCGCCAGGAGGAGGAAGCAGGCAAAGTCGGGGTCGTCCTTCTCCGCCGTCTCGATGAGCTGGACCACCTTGTCGGGGTCAGGCGGCTCCAGTTGACGGCTCCGCACCCGTGGAGGTGATGCCAACGACGCCGGGTTGGTGGTGATCCATCCCCAACGCACTCCCTGCTGGAGTGCTCGCCGGAGGATGGCGTGCACCTGGCGGACGGTCGCCGCCGAGAGCGGCTTGCCGTCCTGACCGCCCTCATCCCGGAGCTTGGCGTAGAAGCGGTCGAGCTGCGCCGCCCGAAGGCGGGCAAGCGGCACTTTGTCGAGCGTTGGCGTGATGTACGTCTTGATGATCCAGTCGTAGCCTCGTGCCGTCGTCGGGGACAGCTCAGGCTTGGCGAGGTCGAGCCACTGACGGATGAGGTCGCCCACCGTCGTGTCCTGGGCGGCGTGACCGCCACCAGACACCTCGGTGACGAGGCGGGCGAGCGCCTCCTCCGCCTCGCGTTTGCCGCCTCGGAACGTGCGGGTCACGTACTTCTGCCGGTTGGTGATCGGGTCGATCCCGGCGTAGGCCCGCAGCTCCCACGCCTCACCTCGCTTGCGCAGGTGGCCCTTCATGGCGCCTCCCAGAGGCCCTTGCTACTGCCCTCGCAGTAGCAGCTCCGGGGGCGAACAGTAGCATCCAGTAGCAGGCCAACCAAGTCATCGCAGGTCGGGGCCAGAAAAATACCCTCTGAACTGGCCTTTGCTAGCGCGCTCGGAGGGACTCGAACCCCCAACCTTCTGATCCGTAGTCAGATGCTCTATCCGTTAAGCTACGAGCGCCTGGCGTAGATTCTACCGGGACCAGGCCTGGGCCTTGCTACCTTGCCGATATCTCTGGCGCGGCAAAGTGCAGGCTAGCCAGGCCGGGGAATGAACCACTGCTTCCTGTCGAGGAGCGAACCGCTCCAAACGCGAGAAGCACCCGACGATAGGCTTGGCCACGTGCCAAATTCGACTCAGAGCGCGAGCAAGACTTCGGCTCTACGTATTGGGCTCGCCGGGATGCGCTGGAGGGCGGGGGCATCCATCGCCCTCTTCCTCGTCGCGACCTTTGCGTTCGCATCCGCAGTGCTCGGGCCCCTTTACCTGCGTTCCTCCAAAGGCGCGATCTTTAGCGGTCTTCTGCAACGAGCCACGCCGCTTACCACCCAACTAGACATCAGCCCAATCAACCTCGCCCTTCCGGGTCAAGTGCATTTCGCACCCACAACGGCCGATCTCCAGGCCCTCGCCGCGCACTTGGGACGAGATGGGGGAAACCGCTGGTACGGCACCCCGATATTCTCGGACACCGCCGGCGCCAACCTCACACTCAGCCATCCTCGCCTGCTCGCCCAAGCGACCATCCTGGCCCGTACCGGCCAATGCGCCAAGCTGATCTTCACCGCCGGCAGTTGCCCATCGGCGCCCAACGAGATAGCGCTCTCCACTCGCAGCGCCGCCCTCATGCAGGTGAAAGTCGGATCCACTATCTCCCCCTACATAGTCCAAGGCACCTCGCTGCGCTTTCGAGTGGTCGGCGAATACCGAGCCCCGTCGCTGGCGGATCCGTATTGGCAAGGCGTCAACTACTTTGGCTTCGGAACGTCCTCGGCCCAGGGCATCTACAGGCTCGACGCCATCGTGACGGATTTCGCCACCCTTCAAAAACTTCCCGTCAACGCGACGGCGAACTCGGCGTCCTTCATGATGAGACCTCGATCGCTGCACTACGGCGACGTAGCAACCTTCCAAGCGGATTATGCCCGGTGGAAGAGCTTTGCGGCATATCACGCGGGACGCATCGTTTCCACCAGGACCACGTCCGTCATTGGGGAACTCAGCAGCCAGAGCGGGGTGATGTCCCGATCCGTGGCCATCGTCGACTTCGAGGTCGTGGCGCTCGCGCTCGTCGTGCTCTTTTCGCTGGTCTCGCTGACCTCCGATGCTCGTGCCGCCGAGGTCGCTTTGGGTCAGCTCAGGGGGTTCCGCCGAACGGCGCTCCTGCGCGCAGCCGCACTAGAGCCGCTGGCGATCGTGACCCTGGCCATTCCAGTCGGCATGCTCCTGGGATGGGCGATTGTCGCAGCAATGTACGGCCCTCTCTTCCCGTCTTACCTCGGTCCACATCCGGTCTCGGCGGCGGTCGCCGCAGTCGTAGCGGTGTACATAGGTGCGGCAACCGCGGTTAGCCTGGGTTCGTTAGGGCTCCTCTCCTCGCGATTCCATGGATCACAGGGGCACTCCGCTAGGGCGCGTTTACGGCGAAACCGCCTAGCTGTAGCTGACGGGGCAGGCGTAGTCCTCGCCCTGGCGGGTTTCTTCGAACTCATCAATTCGGGGGCCTCCGGCACAGGATCCACCAATATCCTGGCTGCGCTCTCCCCTGCCTTGCTGGCCATCGCGGCCGGAATCATCGGCGTTCGCCTCCTCCCCCTCGCCCTTGGCGTGGCGCAAAGGCTCAGTAAAAACTCAACACGTATCTCCCTATTCCTATCCAGCCGCTCCCTTGCGCGCCGACCCGGCCAGGTGCGTCAGGTGATCCTGGTATCGCTGGCCACTGCGGTAGCAATTTTCGCCCTGCAAAGCTGGAATGCTGCGAACAACAACCGGGCGCTTCAGGCCGGCTTCATGGTCGGGGCTGCTCACGTACTGGACGTGTCCCTCCCGGCAAACCTCACGCTCGAACAGGCCGTGGACCGTGCTGACCCTGGAGGGAAGCATGCGATGGCTGCCGTCGAAGTGCGGGCCACAAGCGGACACGTGCTCGCCGTACAAGCATCCCGGCTGGCCGGGGTCATGGACTGGCCCAGCAGTCTCCACGCCGGCAGCGCACTATTGGTTGCCAGAGGCCTCGTACCCAAGGGCGGAGGGGCGCCACTGGTGATCTCGGCCGCGAAGGACCTGCTGCTGCAGATACGCACCGGCGGGTTGAACGGCGGTTCCCTCGCCCTGCAAATAACCCTTCTCAATCTGACAAGCCAGCAAGAGGTCATCGCGGTGAGCCCGCCACTGGTCGCAGGCGCTCACCTCTATCGCTTGGACTTGACCAACGGTTGCGCGACTTCGTGTGTTGTGCAAGAACTCAGCGTCACCAACGACAGCTCGGTGCCAGGGATATCCGGCCTGGCCGCAACCATTGAGATCTCCTCGGTGATGGCGCAAGACGTCCAGGGCACCTCAACGTCCTTGAACGGATTTCTGCTGGCCCGTAACTGGGATGCAAGCGGGGGTGCAACGCCGCGGGCAGGCGCGGGAGGCGCGCTGAATATGGCCATCTCGGTGCCGAGCGGCGCGATCACGACGCCGGCGCTTACGGCAAGCTATCTCTCAAGAACCATTCCCGCCGTCACAACTGCCGACGTTGCTTCCGCTCTCAACCTGAATGCCAATCTCGGTCAGCTGAGCGTACAAGGGCTGGATGGCAACGTGTTGCAGGCGGAGGCGACAAAGGTGGTGCGGGCACTTCCGGAGTTGGGAAACAACTCCAGCATGATCGACCTCAGCGCTGCGGCTCTGGCGCAGCAGGCCCCGCAACTGAACGCCGTTGACCAGATATGGACGAACCTCCCGTCCGATGCACGGCTGATTACGGCGCTTTCCGCGCTAAATGTCAAGGTGCTCGCCGACCATTCCACGGCCTCCACAACGCGAGCCTTCGGAGGCACCGCGCTTGCTCTTGGAGATGACTTCTTCGTAGTGTGCGCCATGATCGGCCTGCTTCTCGTGCTGGGCATGACGCTGTTCTCCATTGTCAACCGGGTTCGGGGGCGCAGCGTTGAAAGCGCTGATCTGATCTCCATCGGTGTCGCGCGTCGGGCCATAAGGCGAACATTCCTCATCGAACAGATGGCGGTGGTCGCTTTGGGCGTTAGCGTGGGCGCGATCGCCGCCGCAGTTGCCACTGGGTTTGCCCTGCCCTCGATACCTGAATTCGCGTCACTTCCACCTGGCCCGGCCCTCACCTACGGGATCTCGGCGACGCTTGTCCTGGTAGTGATGGCCACTGAACTGCTCCTCCTTGCGGTGTTTTCGATGGTCGGCGCCCGCCTCACCGTTGCACGCGCCACCCCAGAACTTCTCCGGGTGGCACCGCAATGAGTGAACCGCGGTTGGGGTTGCCCATAATCTGCCGGGATCTGTTCCACATTTATCGGTCTACGGAAGGAGCGCTCGTCGCGCTGAGGGGAATCGACCTTGAGGTCGATGCGGGATCCATGGTTGCCCTCATGGGGGCATCGGGGACGGGAAAATCGACTCTGCTCAATCTCATGGGGGGCCTGATCACTCCCAGCGCAGGCACCCTTAGGATCGGCGACTACCACGTATCGGAAATGTCGCCCTCCGCGGTCACCACCATGCGCGCACGTGATGTGGCCCTGGTTCTCCAAGAACCATCCGCCAACCTCCTTTCCTACGCAACCGCGCTGGACAATCTGCGTTGGGTCCGACGCAACTTGGGCAGTGCCATCGTGGGCGCGCATCCTCCCGAGGAACTCCTCGAGCGCCTCGGCCTAGCCTCGCTCGCCCACCAACGCGTCTCCACCATGTCGGGAGGGGAGCAGCAGCGAGTGGCTTTGGCAAGCGCAATGGCCGGATCGCCGAGGGTATTGCTCGTCGACGAGCCAACCTCCCAGCTCGAAGGTGACGAAAGAGAGCTGGTGATATCGCTGTTGTCGAGCATCAATCAAGACCTCGGCGCAACGGTCGTAATCGTCACCCATGACGACGAGGTCGCCGGCAGGATTCCTCGCACGGTCGCCATTCGGGATG
Organism: Actinomycetes bacterium; assembly: GCA_021795585.1. GTDB lineage: Bacteria > Actinomycetota > Acidimicrobiia > Acidimicrobiales > Acidimicrobiaceae > Acidithrix. Next base: position 5,695 of record JAJYPE010000070.1, read on the forward strand.
GCCGGGTGGCATTTGAGATCCGAGCTGGAAAGAGATATACAGTCGTCGGCGCAGACCGGTCGGTTCAACTTCCCGAATCGTCCATCGCCGGGTTCAGGCGCGGATCTCTGGTGGAGATCTCCGAGGAGAGCGCAGGCATCGTGATCCACCAATCGCCTGGCTCGACGGAGGATCACCCGTGAAGGTCCTGGAGGTACGCAATGTCGTCTATCGACGCGGCGGGAGGACGATCCTCGACGGTGTGGAACTCACCGTTTGCCAAGGACAGATGCTCGCCGTCTCCGGGCCGTCCGGCTCAGGCAAGACGTCGCTTCTGCTCATCGTCGCAGGTCTGGTGCCCGCCGATCAAGGCGAAGTGCTGCTCGACGGCGTGCCGACAGCCGAGTGGGGCTCAAAAATCCGCTCGTCAATCGGCGTGATCCTGCAGACCTACGGCCTCATGCCTTTCCTGACAGCCGAAGAGAACGTCGCCTTACCCATGCAGGCAAGGCAAATGGGAAGGGCGGCAATACAGGACGCGGCGGCAACTGCTCTGGACGAGGTCGGATTGCTGGAAATGAGCCATCGTTTGGTCTCGGAGCTATCCGGAGGACAGAAGCAGCGCGTTGCACTGGCACGAGCAATCGCGGGCCAGCCGGACGTGATAGTCGCGGACGAGCCCACCTCGGAACTTGACCCGGAAAACCGCGACCAGGTGATCCGCTTGCTGGTGAGCAAGGCCCGTGCGGGCAGCGCCGTGGCGGTGGCTTCGCACGACGCGCATGTGACGGCGGCGTGCGATCAGATCATTCGCCTGGTGCATGGGCGAGGCGTGCCTATCGCCCCCTCTTCCGACACGTAGGCGAGCCGGGCGAGGAACCCGGACCCGATCGATCCCCGGCGTTTGTCAGGAGCCGCGCGAAGTTAACGCGCCGCGGCGCAGGACCGACCACGCGAACCGCCACCCGAGCATGATAAAGGTGTTGAAGCCGAGTGAAACCGCGATGAAGCTGACGGCGGTCCCTTGGCCAAAGATCACGCGCAGCACCTGGCCGATGGCGACGGTTGCGACGACAACCACTACGCCACCCGCCGGCGAGGCCGCTTGCGCGCCTCTCAGCCGCACCAGAAGATGACCCACCAGCGCGCCCACCAGGAAGGGGGCCGACACCTGTGTCAGATTTCCGAGGCTCTCGTGATGGCCGTGCGCGGATAGGCCGATGGCCACGAATACGAGCACCGCAACGAGGTCGGCCAGGACCGCCCACCGTTCGGGGCTAGCCGCCGTGCCACTCCGTCGCCTACCGATACCGTTGAAGTCCACCCGACCCCCCATGCGGCGGCGACACGACATCATGCCCCGGCGCAAAGACTCTAAGCGTCGATCCTAGGAAGGAATCGGGGAGTAAGGCGCACCGCCAATATTTCCGAGATCTTCTCGGCTACCGCCAAAACCTGTGCGTCGGCATAGGCATGGCTGAACACCGTCATCCCCACAGGGAGACCGCTCACATCACCAATCGGGACGCTGATCGAAGGGGCTCCGGCCACGGCGGCGACCGAATAGCCCGCCCCGGAGACGAAATCACCGTTGACGTGGTCGATGGTCCAGGCGGGACCCATCGTCGGCACGCAGAGAACGTCGACCTCGCCTAGCGTCTTCGACCTTGCGATTGCCCCTTCGGCTCTTCTCTGGATCTCATTACGCGCCCGCCTGTACTCTGCTTCGGAGTAGCCCTCGAGGGAAACTGCCGCCTCCAGATGCTCCTGGCCGAAGTATTCGAGTTCCGTTCGAGGGTGCGCGGCGTTGAACGCGACGATCTCCTCGATGGATGACGCCCCGGGAACCCCCCTCATAGCCAAGTAAGCACCTAGATCGTGGTGCATCTCCCAGATCAGGACGACCAGCTCGTCCACTTCGCTGATCGCGAAGTCCGATCCCGTCTTGGCATCCACCTCGTCCACGATGGCAATACCGGCAGCGCGCAAGGCACCAAGCGCCTCCTCGAAAACGGCATCGGCCTTGGGGCTGTAACCGAAGAATCCGGACCGCGGCACCCCAATCGTGAATGGCCGGCAGCGGGCGCGGTCCAGCGCGCCCTCGAATCCGCCGGTAATGCGACGCTCGGCTCCAACTAGTGCGCTGAACGCATATGAGACGTCCACCGCGGATCTGGCAAAGAGGCCGACGGTATCCTGCGACGAAGCGATCGGAACGACGCCCTGGGTCGGAAGCACTCCATGCGTCGGTTTGAAACCGTAAACCCCGTTCAGCGCTGCCGGACATAGCACTGAGCCATCGGTCTCGGTTCCAAGGGCGAGCGGGACGTATCCGGCCGCAACGGCTACGGCCGATCCGGAGCTGGAACCTCCCGGACTTCGGTCCAGGACGTGGGGATTGCGGCATTGGCCCCCCACTGCCGACCAGCCGCTCGAGGAATGAGTTCCACGCATGTTGGCCCACTCGGAGAGGTTTGCCTTTCCAACAACCTGGCCGCCAAGCTTCCGAATCGCCACCACCACCGGGGCGTCATCCGCGGCCTTCGCGCCGGCCAGCGCCAAGGATCCCGCCGTGGTGGGCAACGCCGTGGTGTCGATGTTGTCCTTAAGAAGAATCGGCACTCCGCCAAGAGGCAACAAGAGATCGAATTGGGACGCATCAGTCCCGTCGATCCTGGAAATGACCGCCCGAAGGCCCGAGGGGCCACCGTCCAACTCGTCGATGCGCGAAAGCGAGGCTGCAATCACCTCGTCTGATTTAAAATCGCCGCGTAGGTAACCTGCGTGCAGATCTCGGACGCCAAGGCTCAAGATTCCCGAATCGCTAGCGCTCACGCGTTCGAGACTAACCCGACCCCGCCGGTGCGGGGTCGCGGAAGGCCGCGCCTACCAGAGGGAGAGGTCGGCCTCGACGCTGGTCGCGGCCAATGTCTCGGGGCCGATCGCCTCGAGCATGCGCCGCATCTTGAAATAGTCGTGAGAGACGCCCGACACCACCGCCTTGCGATGTTCGAGGACCTCTACAGGTATGTCCGCCTCGCCGTAGCCGAGCAGCGCAATAGCAAAGTCGACGTCGTGGATGACCGGGGCGCGCGAGAAGAATGCGGCGCGCTTGATAGCGATGGCCGCCACGGCCCTCTCCACGTCCTCGCGATGTTCGCCATTGGCGAGCTCGAGCTTGTGGACCCTTATTCGTGCCAGCTTGAGCGCAAAGCCGCTGTCGGGACTCGGGGTTCCAAGCAACTTGCCCTGTTCGACCGCCGAAACCTTTAGTGGAGCGAGTT
>JAJYPE010000071.1 GCA_021795585.1 Actinomycetes bacterium
CTGGAGGAGATCGCCGACGCTGGCAGGGGCACGCCTCTGCGCGGACGTTACGTTCTGGTCACGGCCGGTGGAACGCGCGAGGCCATGGATCCGGTCCGCTATATAGGCAATCGCTCCAGCGGTAAGCAGGGCGTTGCCGTTGCCCAGGAAGCCGCGCGACTGGGTGCGACCGGAGCGCTGGTAACCACCGTGGCCGCGCCTGAGATCGCCGGCTTCGAACTTGTGCCGGTGGAGAGCGCATTGGAGATGCGCGAAGCCGTGATGTCCCGGCTGGAGCGGCTGGACGCCCTTGTCATGTGCGCGGCGGTGGCGGATTTTCGCCCTGCCGAAATGGCCGATCAGAAGATAAAGCGCGACGGCGGGGTCCCTGAGATAAAGCTTGTAGCGAATCCGGACATTTTGGCCGAGGCGACGGCTGCTCTCCGGCGCGAGAGGCCGGACGCGGTGATAGTGGGCTTCGCCGCCGAGACCGTAGATGCGCTTCGCCACGGTGAGGAGAAGCTGGCGCGCAAGGGCGTTGACATCATGGTGGTGAACGACGTGACCGAAGCAGGGGCCGGCTTCGGGACCGACACCAATTCGGTGTGGCTGATCGCGCGCGACGGCAGCCGCTCTCGTATCGAGCTCGCCGCCAAGCGTGAGGTCGCCGCCGCCCTGCTGGAAAAGGCCGTTGCCCTGCAGGGTGAGCCGCGGGCCGAAGCACCCTCGAACTAGTCTTTTAGGGGCCATGCGGGGCGCTCTTGCGCCCGGCGGGCGCACCCTTCTACGAACCGTGAGAGCTTGGAGCTGACTTTGTCGAACCGCTACACCTTCACTTCGGAATCCGTGACCGAGGGCCATCCTGACAAGATGGCAGATCAGATCTCCGACGCGGTCCTAGACGCCATCCTCGAGCAGGATCCGGCGGGCAGAGTGGCCTGCGAGACGCTTCTCACCACCGGATTGGTGGTCGTGGCGGGCGAGATATCCACCACCAGCTATGTGGACATCCCCCGGCTGGTGCGAAAGACCATCTGCGACATCGGATACGACAACGAGAGTTACGGCTTCGACGGGAATACCTGTGGCGTCATCGTTTCCATCGACGAGCAGAGTCCGGATATCGCCGAAGGCGTCTCGTCCGCGATGGAGTCGCGCGGCCGGGGAGGAGCTGACGCGCTTGACGCGCTCGGTGCGGGCGATCAGGGAATGATGTTCGGCTACGCATGCGACGAGACCCCCGATCTGATGCCTCTCCCCATCTGGCTGGCACACCGCCTGTCCCAGCGCCTTTCCCAGGTTCGGCGTGCCGGCGTTCTTCCCTACCTGCGCCCCGATGGGAAGACCCAGGTGACGATCGAATACGAGGGGAGCCGGCCGGTACGGCTCTCCACGGTCCTCATATCAACGCAGCACCAGCCGGGGATCGACCTCAATACCCTCCTTCTTCCCGACCTCCGGGAGTCGGTGATCCTACCCATGATTCCCGATGGTCTGGACGCCAAGGGGATGCGGATACTGGCCAATCCAACCGGGCGCTTCGAGATTGGCGGTCCGCACGCCGACACGGGCCTGACCGGACGCAAGATCATCGTCGACACTTACGGCGGATCGGCACGGCACGGAGGTGGTGCCTTCTCGGGCAAGGATCCCTCCAAGGTCGACCGCTCGGCCGCCTACGCAGCTCGCTGGGTGGCCAAGCATGTCGTCGCCTCGGGCGCGGCCAGCCGCTGCGAAGTTCAGGTTGCCTACGCAATCGGGGTCGCGCGCCCGGTTTCCTTGATGGTGGAGACCTTCGGCACCGAGCAGGCCGATCCGGCTCAAATCGAAAAAGCGATTGGGGAGGTCTTTGACCTGCGCCCGGCTGCCATCATTGCCGAACTCGATCTGCGCCGCCCTATCTATCGGCGAACTGCCGCCTACGGCCACTTCGGCCGCAGCGAAAAGGGCTTCACCTGGGAGGAGCTCTCCAAGCTCGATGATTTCGAAAGAGCGCTTGGAAAGTAGCGCGGGGAGCCGGCCTCTGGTCGGCGTCACCATCGATGCCGTCGGCCTCGACAGGGAGTTCTCCTACAGCGTCCCCGACGAGCTTGAAGGGAAGCTGGAGGCCGGAGCGCCAGTCGTGGTAAGCGTGCACGGGCGCAAGCGACGTGGCTGGGTGACCAGCGTCGACGCCGCCCCGGCGCCGGGGCGGCTGCTTCCCATTTCGTCCCTGGACGATTACCCCTTGCCGCCTGAGCTTTTCGCGCTCTGCGTCGCCGCCGCGCGGCGTTACGCCTCTTCTCCGGTGCACTTTCTCAAGCACGCGCGCTCCGCCGCCCACGGCCTTCCGAGCTGCCTGCTCGGGCCGGCGGCCGCCGGCGATGACCTCGGCGTGCGTTATCTGCGCCTCTCGCCCTGCGAATCCGCCATGGCCGTCGTCGCGGGCATGGCCGGGTCGGCGGCGCGCTCGGGGAGGCGCTCGCTGGTGTTGCTCGGCACCGAGATCGAGGCCGCCGCATATGCGAGGGGCTTGGCCGGGATGGGTCTCTCGGTCGTTCTGCTTACTCGAGTGCTTCCCAAATACAAGCGCGAGGCAGAGGTCGAAGCGGATTGTGTGGTCGCCACTCGCATTGGAGTTTTCGCTCCCGTGGCGCGCCTGGGACTGATCGTTGTCGTCGACCCCGAGGACAAGGCTCACCGCAACCAGGGCGAGCCCACTTGGCGGAGCTCGGTGGTGGCGGCGGAGCGCGCAGGACTCGCCCGCATAGCGGCGGTGATGATGTCGGGATATCCGAGCCCGGAGAGCGCGCAGATCGCCAAAGTGATGAAGCCCAGGGACGAGGCCGGGTGCTGGCCGGTAACACGGGTCGTGGAGCTGGACGGAAGGCCGGCCGCACTGGTCACCGATGAGCTGGCGGACTGGGTCCGCTCACTGCTGGGGGAGGCCAGGCCTTCATCGCCCGTGGCGCTGCTCCTGAACCGCAAGGGAAGGGTGAATCGCTACGCATGCCGCAAGTGCCGAGCGCAGATCACCTGTGAGCGCTGTGGTGCCATGATGGCGGCAGGGCCTCCCTACACGGAGCCCGGCAAGGACGTCCCGGCCGCGCCTCTTCACCACTACTCCTTTGCCACCGAGACGGGAAGGCGCGGCTTCGACACGCTCTTCGCGCGCGGGCTGCTCTGTCCTCGCTGTGGGCTTGTGACGCCGGCAGCTTGTGGCAACTGCAAGTCCACCTCGATAGCCCCGGTGTCCGTCGGCACCGGGCGTATTGCCGACGAGCTGAAGGCGACGCTGGGTCTTGAAGCGGTATTGGCCGACGACACCACCCCGGCCGGCTTCACCTCCTCAAGCGGGCTGGTCGTGGCCACCGAAGCCGCGCTGACCCGCCTCTCCGCAGCGGCCGGCGTGGCCTTCGTCGACTTCGACCAGTACCATTTCTCCTCCAGCTTCGCCGCGACCAACCGAATCTTCCGTGCCTGGTATAAAGCCTCGGTGCTGATCAGAGCAGGCGCCGGGGAGTACGACAAGCCCAGGCTGCTGCTCCAGACCCGGGAGCCCGGTTCGGAAATCGTCTCGCGGATAGTGAACGGCGATCCCGCCGGGCTGCTCGCTGCGGATGTGGCCGAGCGGAAGCGACTCGACCTCCCCCCGTTTTCGGCGGTGGCTTTACTGCGCACCGAGGACGCACAGCTATACAGTTCCCGGCTAGCGCAGTTGGCCGCGGAGGAGGACGGGAAGGCAGCGGAGGCGGAGATCGCACCCCTGTCAGCGGATAAATTGCTCGTCAAGGCCGCTGATCACCAAGTTTTGCTTGCCTGCCTAGCGTTACGGAGCAAGGTGGGGATGGCGGCCGTCGTGCACGTCGATCCTGAGGAGCTCTGAAGGACCCGGGCTCCTCAAACCGGCAAAGGATGGGCGCGCCGCACCGCCTGCGAAATGCTGCCCAGCTCCAGCATCACGGCGTGCAGAGCATCCTCGCCAAGTGCTTCCACGGCCTGGGCCGAGAGAATGTCGGTGGAGGACTCGATTTCCCTCTTCAGCTCGCGGCCGGTTTCGGTCAACGCCGTTCCGTCCGCCGCGACCAGGCCCCGCGCGGCAAGGCCCGCAACTCCTGCCGCCCAGTCCTCCTCGCGATACCCGCGGGAGCGGGTGAGGAACTCCTTCGTGGCGCGCCCGTCGAGGTGGTGGACGATGTTGGCCTCCATCGAGCCGAGCCCTCTGGTGGCGAGAAGAGCCATGTGGGTGTCGCCCCGATGTTCCCGAAAGAGCGTCATGACCTGCCAAATCCGAACGGCCGGCTCGTCCACCAACGGGACGGAAAGGTGACCACCGAAGAGCGGGTGCCCGGCGACTGGGAGAGCGGACGCGATTGGTTCAAGGACGGCCGCAAGGCGTTCGAGCCCGCTGGCGTCCTCGTCGGAAAGTGCCGTGGACATCATCGCGCCCACCGCCTTGAGGCGGGCTCGCGTGACCTCTTCAGGCGAGGCGAGCTCCCAGGCCGAAGGGATAGACCTCGCCACCAGTCCCGGCGCAAAGGAGTAGAAGGTTGCCGCCACGACCTCGGCGGCTACTCTGCCCATCGGCGCGGAGCGTGAGGCGAAATAACTCATCCAGCCCGGCTTGAGTCCTACATCGGCGTAGGCGTTCTGCGCGGCCTGCACGAAATAAATCGCCGAATGCATCGGCTCGTAGGATTGATAGAAGGCTCTGGACAGTTCGGCGTTGGTCGGCATTGGCCATATCCCCCTTGGACAGCGATTCTCGCAGCGTAGCGCTGTTCGACTGCGCGTGTTTCCTTACGATTAGCCACCCGTGCGAATTATGCTTTCTTGAGTGCCCCAGTATCCCATTCGCATCTACGGTGATCCTGTCCTAAAGCAGCCGACTCAGGTGGTGGACAAGATCGATGCAACCATTGCCAAGCTCGCCGCCGACATGATCGAGGTAATGCACAAGGCGCCCGGGGTGGGTTTGGCCGCCAACCAGGTGGGCATATCCAAGCGGATGTTCGTCTACGACATCGGCTCCGGCGCCAAGGTGGTTATCAATCCCGTGATAGGCGAGACCGATGGCGAGTGGACCTATGAGGAGGGCTGTCTCTCCGTCCCCGGCCTGTACTGGCCGATCGTGCGCCCTCGGCGTGTGCATCTGGAAGGTCTAGACCTCGACGGCAATCCCGTTTCGGTGGATGCGGAGGACCTCGAAGCAAGGGTCTTCCAACACGAAATCGACCATCTGGACGGAGTGCTGCTGGTTCAGCGCCTGGATGAGGAGCAGCTGCGCGAGGCCAAGCGTGAGCTTCGGCGTATCGCGGTCGGGAGGCGGTAGCCCCCCTTGGATAGGCGCTTCCCCGGCCTGCCGGCTAAACCCCGGACCGTGTTCTTCGGCTCGCCCGCAGTGGCTGCCCAAGTGCTCGAACGCCTGGTTGCAGAGGGCCTCGCCCCATCGGCGGTGGTTAGCAATGCGGAAAAGCGCCGGAACCGGCGGGGCGCTCCGACGCCCACTCCGGTGGCCGAGCTTGCCAAGGTTCACGGAATACCCGTTTTTCACGATCCGGCCGAGCTCTCGGGCGAGGAATTCCAGCTCGGCCTGGTTGTTGCTTTCGGCCGCATCCTGCGGCCAGCCGTACTCGCACTCTTTCCCTTGGTGAACCTTCACTTCTCATTGCTTCCGCGCTGGCGGGGTGCCGCCCCGGTTGAGCGGGCGATCCTCGCCGGCGACGATTCGACCGGGGTGTGCCTGATGGCCGTGGAGGAGGGGCTGGACGAGGGTGACGTCTTTGCCGAAGTCCGTGTTCCAATCGGCGCACGGGAGACGGCGAGCGAACTGCGCGCCCGGCTGGCCGAACTGGGGGCAGAGATGCTTCGCGACGCCCTCCGCATGGGAGGGCCCGCCTTCGCCGCGCCGAGACCACAGGTAGGCGAAGTGACTTATGCGGCAAAACTCGGTAGAGACGACCTGCGTATCGACTTTCGCGAGCCGGCCGAGGCGGCGGAGAGGCGGGTGCGCGTTGGTGGCGCCTGGTGCGTTGCCGGGGACAGCCGACTCAAAGTCTTGGAAGCCTTCGCCGTACCCGACCGAGGCGAAGAGCGCGAAGCGGGAGAGGTGGCCGGAGAGACGGCTGCCTGCTCACCTGGCGGACTCCGGCTGATCAGGGTGCAGCCCGAAGGGGGAAGGCCGATGCCGACCGCGGACTGGCTGCGTGGCCGTGCCAGGAGTGGCGCCGGGCTCGTCTTGAGGTAGGTGCCGAGCCCACCACTCCGGTGCATCCGCGGTCTTCGGAGTCGTATCTCCGATCATCTGCCGAGGCTGCGCTCGCGAGCCTTCGGATCGGTGGTTAGCCTGCCATGGAGAGGGCGGGAGTTCGTGCGCGCCCCGGCTTTAGGAGGAACCTTGTTCACTGGGCTGGTGCAAGCGGTTGGGAGCCTGGTCACACGAGACGGTGGCCGGTTCGAATTCCGCTGGCCGGGCATGTCGAATTTCGTGATGGGGGAGTCAATCGCCGTCTCGGGCTGCTGTTTGACCGTCGTCGGCTCCGAGGGTGAGCTCTTCTACGCCGACGTGGTGGAGGAGACCCTTTCCAAGACCCATCTTGGCCGTCTGGCAGTCGGGGCGTCGGTCAATCTCGAGCGCCCGATGGCGGCGGGCGACGTATTCGGCGGCCACATGGTCCTGGGGCATGTGGACGGGACCGGCCGGGTCGAATCGCCGGCTCCGCGCCTACGGATCTCCTACCCCGCGGATTTCGATGGCTACGTGGTTGACAAGGGTTCGGTTGCGATAGAGGGCGTAAGCCTGACGGTGGCGGATCGGGGGCCGGGTTGGGTGGAGGTTGCGATTATCCCCCACACAGCCGAGGTAACTACACTGGGGGGAAAGAGACCAGGTGACGAAGTCAACCTCGAATTCGACGTTATCGCAAAGTACGTGGCCCGGATGATCGAAGCGCGCCTGGGAGAGCCCGGAGGCAAATAGCCCCGGGACCCTTATGCAAGGAGCGAGATGCCGTTAGCGTCGATTGCCGAAGCCGTAGAAGCTATACGGCGCGGAGAGATGGTGGTCGTCGTCGACGACGAGGACCGGGAGAACGAGGGCGACCTAATCATGGCGTCGGAGTTCGTGACCCCGGAGGCGCTCTCCTTCTATCTCGAGTTCACCTCGGGCCTGATCTGCATAGCCCTGACGGGCACGCGGTTGGACGAGCTTGACATACCCCTGATGGTGCACGATAACACGGAGTCCCAGCGGACCGCGTTCACGGTGACCGTGGACGCCGCGCATGGCACCACAACCGGCATATCCGCCGCCGACCGCGCGACGACGATCCGCACCTTGGTGGACCCGGACGCGAAACCGCGGGATCTGGCCAGGCCCGGCCACATTCTGCCGCTCAGGTATCGCGATGGCGGGGTGCTCAAACGTCAGGGACACACCGAGGCGAGCGTGGATCTGGCCAAGCTGGCCGGCTTGGCGCCCTCGGGAATCCTGTGCGAGATCGTCACCAAGGATAAGACGGCCATGGCCCGCTTCGATGAGCTCGAGCGCTTCGCGGGCGAGCACGGTCTGCTCATGGTCTCCATAGCCGACCTGGTCCGGTATCGCCGCACCAAGGAGAAGCTCGTGCGCCGAGTGGAGGGGGCTCACGCGAAGATCCCCACCGCATTCGGGGACTTCGTTGGAATCGTCTACCAGTCCGTGCTCGACTCCGAGAACCATTTCGCCATGGTCCTGGGTGAGATCGATCCGGATACTCCCACCCTGGTTCGCGTCCATTCCGAGTGCCTTACCGGGGATGTCTTCGGCTCTGAGCGCTGTGATTGTGGTCCGCAGCTACAGGCGGCAATGCGAACCATCGCCGAGGAGGGCAGTGGCGTCATCGTCTACCTGCGCGGTCACGAGGGGCGAGGAATCGGGATAGCGCACAAGATTCGCGCTTATTCGCTCCAGGAGAAGGGCCTCGACACGGTGGATGCCAACCTCGAGCTCGGCTTGCCTGTGGATTCGCGCGAGTATGGTATCGGTGCTCAGATCCTCGTCGACCTTGGGGTCGGCAAGATGCGCCTGATGACCAACAATCCGGCCAAGTACGGCGGCCTGGCCGGCTTCGGCCTGGACATCGTGGAGCGCGTGCCGCTCAACATTGCGCCCAATCCAAACAACATCGCCTACCTGCGCACCAAGAGGGATCGCCTCGGTCACATTATCGATGGGGTATGACGCCGGGGCCGCCCGCCACCGGCGTTGCCTGCGGTAATGTCTAACCATGGCCAAGACCTTTGCCGGCGGATATCAGCCTTTTCCCGGGCAGGTGCTCATCGTCGCCTCCCGATTCAACGAACTGGTCGTTGACCGGCTCGTTGCGGGAGCAAAGGACTGCCTGGTGCGCCATGGCGTCTCCGCGGAGGCGATCGACCTTGCTTACGTTCCGGGCGCAGCCGAGTTGCCGCTGGCGGCCAAGGTCGGTGCGGAATCGGGGCGCTACGAGGCTGTGATTTGCCTCGGGGCGGTGATTCGCGGGGCCACGAGCCACTATGACGTGGTCGTCTCCAACATGGCCAGCGGGATTCTCTCTACGACACTCACCAGCGGCGTGCCGGTGATCATGGGCGTGCTCACCACTGACACGATCGAGCAGGCCTTCGAGCGGGCGGGCACCAAGGACGGCAACAAGGGCTTCGACGCCGCCTTGGCCGCACTGGAGATGGTCTCGGTCCTTGCCCAGCTGGGCAAAGGCTAGGAAGGGCGCGAGTCCGGGCCTCCGCCCACACCTTCCAGGAGAGCATGCACTCTTTCGGAAAGCATGGCCATTTCGAGGTCGCCCTCACAGCTCCGGACCTCCAGGGTGCGCATCTCCAACGCCTCGGACATGCTTTGGGCGCCGATCCCCTCGAAGAGGCGCCGCCCGTCACTTCCGCCTAGCAGTTTTGGGGCGATGAAGAGCCGAAACTCGTCCACCAGTCCGCCGGCGAGGAAGGAGT
>JAJYPE010000072.1 GCA_021795585.1 Actinomycetes bacterium
CCCGTCACCTTGGTGGGCGGAGCCGCGCGGGCGTGTCCGGTCTGCGAGCGCCGGCGAAGCTCGAGGTTTAGAGCGGAGTCACGTATGCGCCGGTGAGGCCGCCATCGATGAGGAAGTCACTCGCCGTGACGAACGAGGCGTCATCCGAGGCGAGGAACGCAACGGCCGCCGCAATTTCTTGCGGGTCACCGAAGCGCCCCATCGGGACGTGCACCAGGCGCCGCGCCGCCCGCTCCGGATCCTTCGCGAAAAGCTCCATCAAGAGAGGGGTGGCGATCGGGCCGGGCGATACCGAGTTGATGCGGATGCCGCTCCGGGCGAACTGCACGCCGAGTTCGCGGGTCATGGCCAGGACGCCGCCCTTTGATGCGGTGTAGGAGATCTGAGAGGTGGCCGCCCCGAGGGTGGCGACAAAGGAAGCAGTGTTGATTATGCTGCCCTTCTTTTGCTCGAGCATCGGCGGGAGCTCCGCTTTGCAGCAGAGGTAGACCGATGTGAGATTGACGGCCTGCACCCGCGCCCACGCCTCGATTCCGGTATCCAGGATGGAGTCGTCATCCGGTGGTGAGATCCCGGCATTATTGAACGCTATGTCCAGGTGTCCGTGGCGCTTTAGCGTCTCGGCCACCATCGCGTCGACGCTGTCCTTGTCGGCGACGTCAACATGCAAAAAGGTGGCGCCTAGCTCGTCGGCCACCTTTGGCCCCGCCGCGGTGTCCATGTCGGCGAGCACCACCTTCGCGCCCTCGGAGATGAAGCGCTCGACTGTGGCGCGTCCGATTCCGCTCGCGCCTCCGGTGACGATCGCCACCCTGTCGCGCAACCTGTCCATTTGTTCCCTTTCAGATTTCGGTGTTGATGAAGACGTTTTTCGTCTCGCAGAAGGCGTCCGTGGCGTCCGGCCCGAGTTCGCGCCCCACTCCGGACTTCTTGTATCCCCCGAAGGGCGTCCAATAGCGGACCGAGGAGTGGGAGTTGACCGAGAGCGCGCCGGTCTCGATTCCACGCGCCATCCTAAGTCCGCGCCCCAGGTTGGAGGTCCAAATCGAGCCGGAGAGGCCATAGTCGGAGTCGTTGGCCATGCGGATGGCCTCCTCCTCGTCGCGGAAGGTCTGAACGGTGACGACCGGTCCAAAGATCTCCTCCCGGACAGAGCGGTGGCTGGGATCCTTGACCTCGATGACGGTCGGTGGATACCAGTATCCCGAGCCGGTTGGGCAGCTGCCCCGAAACAGGACCAGGTCCTGGTCGACGAAGCTTTCCACGGTCCGGCGGTGGCCGGCACTGATCAGCGGCCCCATCTCCGAGCTGTCGAGGCTCGGATCCTCGACTTTCACGCCTTTGACGGCGGCTTCGAAGCGGTTCATGAACTCGTCATAGGCGCTCTCCTGGACAAGGAGCCTGGAGCGTGCGCAGCAATCCTGGCCCGCGTTGTCGAAGACCGAGTAGGGCGCGGTTGCCGCGGCCCTGTCCAGGTCGGCGTCGGCGAAGACTACGTTGGCGCTCTTGCCGCCGAGTTCAAGCGTGACGGCCTTCAGGTGGTCGGCCGCGAGCTTCTGGATGTGTATGCCCACCTCCGTGGATCCGGTGAAGACGATCTTTCGCACTCGCGGGTCGGTCACGAGCGTCTCGCCGACCACGCGGCCCGAGCCGGTCAGAACCTGAAAGGCCTCTTCAGGGATTCCCGCCTCGTAGGCGAGCTCGGCTATGCGAATAGCCGTCAGGGGTGTTATTTCGGCCGGCTTGAGCACTACAGAGCAGCCTGCCGCCAGTGCCGGCGCGAACCCCCAGCTGGCGATTGGCATCGGGAAGTTCCATGGCACGATCACGCCGACGACCCCGATTGGCTCCTTGAAAGTTATGTCTACGCCTCCGGGAACCGGTATCTGCCTGCCCATCAGGCGCTCGACCGAACCTGCATAGTAGGTGATGACGTCGCCGACGTTGTTGGCTTCCCAGCGGGAGTTGGAGATGGTGTGCCCGGAGTTTCTTACTTCGAGCCGGGCGAGTTCCTCATTGTGCTCGTACACTTTCGCACCGAAAGCGCGTAGCAGCCTCGCTCGCTCGGCCGGCGCAAGGCGCCTCCAGTGATCCAGGCCTTGCACAGCCCTTCCGATGGCGGCATTTGTCTCGGCCACGCCGAGCGACGGAACCTCGGCTATCACCTCCTCAGTTGAGGGATTGATGATTTCGCGCACGGGCGCCATGGGTCTCACATCCTTTCAAAGCTTCTGTAACGCTCCCAGTCGGTTACGGCCGCCGCGAATGCGTCTATCTCCACCTTGGCCATGTTTGCATAGTGCTCCTGCACCTCTTCACCGAAGGCTTCGCCGACAAATGGAGAGTTATTCCAGAGGGCAAGTGCCCGCTCGAGTGAACTCGGAATTCGCGCGGTGTCCGCGCGGTAGGCATTGCCCTCGAAGGCCGGGCCAAGCTCGAGCCCACGCTTGATGCCGTCCAATCCGGCTGCGATCATCGCCGAGACAACCAGATATGGGTTGGCATCCCCGCCGGGGGCACGGTTCTCCACCCGCAACGACTGTCCATGGCCGACGACCCTCAGGGCGCAAGTGCGGTTATCGCGTCCCCATTCGATCGCCGTAGGCGCGAAAGACCCTTCTACGAACCGCTTGTAGGAGTTGATGTTCGGGGCGAACATGAGGGTGAGCTCGGCCATGTGCGCCTTGATCCCGGCGACGAACTGCCTGCCGAGCCGGCTGAACTCGGTGGTCGAACCACCTTCTGCCATGACCGCCTTGCCGTCCAGCGATCGCACCGAGAGGTGCGTATGGCACGAGTTTCCCTCGCGCTCGTTGTACTTGGCCATGAAGGTCAGGGACTTGCCCTGCTTGGCCGCTATCTCCTTGGCGCCGAGCTTGTAGATGACGTGGTTGTCACAGGTCGCCAGAGCTTCGTCGTAGCGGAATGCGATTTCGTGTTGTCCAAAGTTGCATTCGCCTTTGATCGACTCCGGGCGCATGGAGGCCCCGGCCATCGAGGTGCGAATCTCCCTGAGCAGCTCTTCGATTCGCGAGACACCAAGTAGCGAGTAGTCGACGTTGTATAGGTTGGCGGGCGTCATCTCGCGATACCCGGCGCGCCAGGCGTCCTCGTAACTGTTCATGAAAACTATGAATTCGAGTTCCGTCCCGACGAGTGCCTTCAGCCCTTGTTCCTCCAGGGCGCGGATTTGGCGACGGAGTATCTGCCGGGGCGAGGCGACGACGTCGCTCCCATCTTCCCACTGCACATCTGCGAGCAGCATGGCGGTCTTTTCCTGCCAGGGGACATAGCGCAGCGTTGACATGTCGGGAATCATCATGAAGTCGCCGTAGCCACGCTCCCAGGAGCTCATCGCGTATCCGGAGACAGTATTCATCTCCACATCGGCCGCGAGGAGATAGTTGCAGCCTTCGGTCCCGTGCGGAACGATCTCCTCCATGAAAAAGTCGGCCTGAAGTTTCTTGCCTACCAGGCGGCCCTGCATGTCGGTAATGCCCACGACGACCGTGTCGATCTGTCCGGACTCCACCTCCTGGCGTAGCTGATCGAGGTCGAGGCCGCGTCGGGCCCGGGTGGTCGAGTTCTCCAAATGAGTCCTTCTTTCCTTTCTCGCCCCACGCCGCCAGGGCGGCACATGTGCCGCCCTGGCGGGTGAGAATCTAGGCATCCCCTCGCACCGAGGGCAAATGGCGCCGAGGGCCGATAACCGGCACGGCTCGCGGCGGTGAAAAGTGGGTGATTAGAAGGTCTCCTCGAGTTCCTCGGCAGTCTCCAGCCGGGTCTCGATCGCCTCCAGCTCCAGTTCGCTTCCTTGGGTGCGCGGCCCGACGAACCACTTGCGGGCGCTCACGGCCCAGAAGATTCCCGCATATGCGAGGACCACTAAGACCGCGATAGGCGCGTAGTTGAAGGTGTCACGTGTGACCGGGCTTACCTCAGGCAGCATGAACAGCACCGTGATGATCACCACCCATACAATGCCTACCCATCCCACAAGCGAGCTCCACTTGCCCAGGTTCCAGGGCCCGGCCTCGAACCTGGTGCCGGGAAGGCGTCGCAGCAGTGTTGGAGTGATGTAGGCGATGTAGAGCCCTATTGTGGCGATCGAGGTGACTGCGGCATAGGCCACGGTGCTCCAGTAGGCCGGTACGCCAAGTAAGAAGGCGAAGACCGCTGCGAACCAGATCGACCGCGTTGGCGTGCGGGTCCGCGGGTTGATGTGGTGCCAGATCCTAGAGCCCGGCACCGCTCCGTCACGCGAGAAGGCGTAAACCATGCGTGAGTTGGCGGCAACTGACGCCATGCCGCAGAAGAACTGTGCGACCATCGCGATGACCAGCAGCAGCTCTCCTCCCCTTCGGCCAATGGCATCCATCCAGATCTGGACCGGGGGTACTCCGGTCGCCGAGGCCAGGGCGGAGTTGTAATTGTTCGTTATCGCATAGGTGACTCCGATGATCAGCACCAGACCGGCGACGAGCGAAACGACGATGGAGTTGACGATGCCGCGGGGGACCTTCATCGCCGCTGAGACGGTCTCTTCGGACATGTGGGCTGAGGCGTCGTAGCCCGTGAAGGTGTACTGAGCCATCAAAAGGCCAATCAGCACGACATAGAAGGAGGAATGGAAGCCCGTGTTGTTGATGAACTTCGTGAAGACGAAGCTTGTCGATGCGTGGTGCGCTGGCACGAGCATCAGAACCACCACGATCACGGTGACGCCCAAAATATGCCACCATGCCGAGACGTTGGAGAGGAAGGCGACGAGCTTCACCCCGAAGTTGTTCAAGACGCCGTGGGCAAGCAGGGTTAATCCGTAGACGACCAGCACTGTTCCGTGCGTCGCCCGGATACCTGTCGTCAAATCGAGGAAGGCGGTGAAGAAGAGTGCGAAGCCGAAGTCGATTCCCGCCGTCACGGCGACCTGGCCCAGGAGGTTGAACCAGCCGGTGAACCACGACCAGGCCGCAGAGTTCTTCTTGGCCAGCCTTGCCGACCAGTAATAGAGGCCGCCCGCGGTCGGGTAGGCGGAGGAGATTTCCGCCATTCCCAGGCCGACGATCGTTGTCATGACACCGACGAAGATCCAACCCCACACCATGACGGAGGGCCCGCCCGTGTTCATTCCATAGCCGTAGAGCGTGAGCGCACCGGAGAGGATCGAGATGATGGTGAAGGATACGGCGAAGTTGGAGAAGCCGCTCATGGTGCGGCGAAGCTCTTGTGCGTACCCGAGTGCGTGAAGCATCTTGGTGTCAGCGTCGAGCAGTTCGGGGTGTGGCCCCTCACTCAAGTGCGGGTCGGTCATTTCCGGCTCCTCCTGTTCCCCCTGCGCTGCGAACTGTGTAGTGTCGCAGCCCCGCTCCGGCGGCGGCGGTTAGTCGGTAATTATTCCATACAGTTACAAGAGAAGCGCTCGAAACAATATTAACTTCATGAAAAGATTCTCTAAAGGGATTTTCATGGCGGATCGGCCGGCGCCTGCCCTCGGGTACGGTCGCCAAGCGCCGTTCGCATGATCGCGGTGGCATCACTGAGATGCTTCCTGACCGTTCCGGGCATGATTCCCATGCTCGCGGCGATGTCCTGAGTGGACATCGAGCCTGCGATCCGGGCCACGAGACAGGCTCGTGACCTGGGCGGGAGCTTGTCGACCACGCGAGTCAACTCGTCCATAGTGCAGATCAAGTCTTCGAATGGCTCGTCGCTTGGTTCGCCTGGCGAAATCGCCAGTAGGGGCCAGGCGAGACTCCTCGTTCGCGCATGCTTGGCCAACAGCCGAAAGGCACACCGGTATAGGTATCCCTCCGGACGTCCGTTGCGGTTGGCGGCATTCCAGTGCGTCATCACGATTGCGAAGGACTCTTGGGCGATGTCCTCTTCGCCGCCGCGTGCACCTGCGAGCGCCAAGGTTCTGACCAACTTTGGGTAGTTGGCTTTGAAGAAGTCGCTGAACCCGGTTACTTCGGCGCCACCCGGTTCGGCGGGGCCGGCGACCCCTGCGCTTGCGCTCATAGGATGGTGCAACTCTACTCCGGCGGAAGCTCCCCGTTCAGCTTTGGGGGGTGGGGGATTCGCCGGTCCCGTTCGCCTGCCATGATCCTGAAATGGATGTGCCGTTAGCCCCGGCAGCCTGTGGCGCCGGAACTGCCGGCAGGGAGAGCTGGAATGGCGACGAGGCACCCAACTCGATTTCCAGGGAGAACGCGGGCGCGGCATTCGAACTTTGGGCCGAGGGTACGAGCGTCGCGAGAATGACCCAGCCACCGCTCGTGTACGGCCCGGCAAAGCCCGTAGTCTGCCCGACCGGGCCGTCGAGAGTTACTCCCTGGCCGGAGAGCAGGGCGACCGTCGCAGTGCCGGTCGGCACGCTGACGGAGACGGCTACCAGGTGTGAGCCGTCGGGCAGGGTGTAGCACTGCTCGACCCAGGTATTTCCCGACTGGCCGGAAGTCTGCTGGGTGGCACTCGCCATGAAGGAGCCGGTGAAATCCCCGTATGAGACGCTGATCGTCATCTGGCCAAGGCCCGACGAAGTGGCGAGTTCGCACGGAAGGGCAGTGACCGGCTCTGAGGTGGGTGCCGTCTCGAGTGGGGTCGTCGCATACGGAACGCTCCCGGTCGAGCCGGTCGGTGCTGACGCTGCCGGAGAGGAGATCGTTTCGGGAGGCCCGGCCTCTGGAACCATGGTGGCTGTGGATGCCGTGGAGCTTCCGCCGGTTCCGCTGCCGCCTCCTTGGGCGGTGCCGCCGCTCATGCAGGCGCCGGCTCCATAGCCGTACAGCGGTGCAGCCGAGATCTTCACGCCGGAAGGCGTGGTGCGGGTGAAGTAGGCGCGTTGGGCGATGTTACCGTTGCCGCCCGGGCTTGCGCCGTCCGCTCCCGGACCTACCGTGCCCGGCCCGGTGTTTCCCTGCGGTTGCGAGCCGGCCAGGGGAGCCGGGCCGGTGCTGGCGGCATTCGCCCGATCCGGTCCACGGGCGAAAAAAGTTGCGGCGGCAACGACAAGCGCGGCCACGGCCACCACGGCGGAGCCCGCCGTGATGCGCGCGAAGCGCTGCTGGCGCCTCGTGGCCCTGCGCACGACCGACTCCAGGGCCAGAGCATTCTCCTTGGCGCCGGGGGAATTCTGTTCGATGTTCATACCAATAAAGAGCCGTGGGCGGCGCAAAATGCGTAGTGAAGCGCGCAGAACTTTTTAGCCGGCCGACGACAGCTCCTCGAGCAGCTCAAAGGAAGGCACGAAGTAATATGCTCCGCTCTCGGGAGTGCTGAAGCGGGTGAGAGCGTCGCGCACACCGTCGGTCTTTCCGGCCATGCTCGCCAACATCAGCGCCAGCCTGCCCTGGTCATGGGTGAAGGCTATGAAGAGCAGTCCGTGGTTTGCGGCGTCACCGAAGGGCACCGAACGCCGATAGATGGCGAGGGCCTCGCCCCCGACCTTCAGCGATGTACGAGCCACGTGGGCCTCCGCGGGCATCCGATCATCGTCGAATTCAACCGAATCCGGTTTGGTACGGCCGAACACCTGTTCCTGCTCGGGGGTGCTAAGCGACGAGAAGGCATCCAGATCGTGTCGCCATCGCTGGACGAGGGCGATCGACGAGCCAGCCAGGCGCGGGGGTTCGCCGATCAGGGCGACCTCGTTCGCCTCCGCAACCGGAGGATTTTCGGTGCCGTCAATGAAGCCGGTGAGGTCACGGTTGCCTTGGTACGTCCACCCAGTCGTCGCCCTCACGATCCTGACCGCACCCCCGACCGGCGTCAGCGCGGCCCGAGCGCAATCGAACGCGCGATCCTGCGAACCTGCGGCAAACCAGAGCCAAATGTCGGACTGGGTCGCGGGCATGGAGAACTCCTCCGCCCCCTCTATGGGAGCGGAGAAGTCTTCTGCCATTACCGGGATGTCGGTAATGCGCATGAACAGCGAGGGGCGAATGCCGACCACGAGGTTTAGGCCGCTGGTGGTGTTGAGCTCGATCGCAAAGCGTGCGATTGCCGCCAGGCACGATCCCGCGGCGCCCGGCTCGAGCAGTTCGAGTTCGACGACGGAGTGCGCACTCGTGCCGAGTGCGAAGATTCCGCTTTGAGGGAGTCCCATGCCCACCTATCCGCTTCGGGCGGGCGCAGGTGTGGCCCGCTTCCCGTGAGGTTAGTTCTTCGGGATCTCGTTCCAGGGGAGATCCTTGTCGCCTCGAGGCTCTCCGGGGAGGCCAAGTACGCGCTCACCGAGGATGTTCCTCATGATCTCGCTGGTGCCACCCTCGATTGAGTTTGCACGTGATCTCAGGAACATCTTCTGGATACCGCGCGGGCCGCGCTCAAGCCCGACACCGGCCATTTCTGGCCGAGTCATTGCGTACGAGTCGAAACGTAGGCCTTCCGCGCCCAAGGTGTCGATGCAGAAGTTGTATATCTCCTGGTTCAGCTCAGCCGAGGCAAGCTTGCCCACTGAACCCTCCGGCCCAGGGTTTCCGGCCTTGCGGGCTTGGCCGGCTCTGAAGGTTGTAAGCCGATTGACCTCCGCCTTGACCCACAACTTCATGAGTTCGTCACGCTTGCCGTGAGACTTTTGCTTCGATTCCTTGTAGACCCGCACCGCTTCGCCGATGGCACCGGCACCGCGCGGGGCGATGTTTCCACCCAGGGAGACCCGCTCATTCATGAGCGTTGTGATCGCTACGTTCCAGCCTTTACCTACGTCCCCCAGCCGCTGCGCGTCAGGAATGCGAGCGCCGTTGAAGTAGACCTCGTTGAATTCGGCTTCGCCGGTTATT
>JAJYPE010000003.1 GCA_021795585.1 Actinomycetes bacterium
AACTTCGTCTCGCGGCGGCGAGTGTCGCAGGATTTGACGCAGATGCAGACCTTCCGCAGCGTCATCGCGGCCCTTGACATGCGCCCGAGCTACATGGTCCTGGCTACCAGCTGGATAAAGGCGGCGTCGGACGTGGCCCGTCGGCTCCAGATTGCCGATGGTTCCCGCGTGTTGCAGGTCGATTCAGTCGGCATGGCAAGTGAGCGACCTATGGCCGTCTACCGGTCGGTGCTGGGGCCAAGCATCGCGGAAAAGGTTCATCCCAAGCTCAAAGGGGAGGCCCGCAGCACTTATGAGCTGGCTGCCGAGATCCTCGGACTGGACGAGTTGAAGGTCGAACAAACTTTCGAGGCGGTGGCCGTCGACGAGTCCACGGCCGCGCTACTCCAGGTCACACCGGGCTCCAGCGCCTTTAGAGCCTCCAGCATCTTCACCGTCCCCACGGGCCAGCCGATCGAGCTGCGCACTGCCATCTATCCCGGCGGCCGTTACAGCTTCAACGTGCAGCGAACCGTCAGCATCGGCAAGTAAGGGCATACTGGCTCGTCGCTACACAAGTGCCTTGAGTCGACTCTGTCCGCCTCCACCCGCAAAGCGCCGGACACTCACGCTCTACTCCAACTAGACAAGGTTTCAATCAGGGGAGCCCGCCCGCGAAGAATCGGCGTCGTTTTCATGGCGCGTTCGCGCCACGCTCGTCGGATGGGTGAAATGAACGGGAGGGCCAAGTCCATCGAGGCGCTCCAGGATCTCCAGCCCAAGTGGTACCCGAACTAAGGCAGGCGGGGTTCAAAATGGACCCCAATGCGAAGGTGCTGTTGCCGAGGACTCGGGCACCATCACCTGTGTCCCCAACCCCGCTCCCCTGCGGGCGGCGCTCGGGGAGCGTCCCCGGCTCAGGTGGCCCCGGGCAGCCAAAGCCAAGCCCGCCCGATTGGGCCGCAGAGTCGTGCACCTGCGCCGAGAGGCACGCCACCAGCTCAGCCCGATGCCGGTGGACACCTTTTGCGAAGTGGTGGTCGAAAACCTCGATCTCGCTGCAATGAAAGAGTACGGAGCGCCGGGCCAGCCGGCGCTCCATGTCCGATGCTGCACTCGGGGCCCCCGAGTGCAGCTCACCTGCAAGCTGCCTGGAGAGGAAGGGCCTTGGGGGTCACTGACGCCTTGGTTCGCCTCATCCCAGGTCCCACAGGGCTGTGGCTGCCCTCTGGCCGAGCCGAGGAAGCCGGCCAAACAACTCGGCTGTGCCGTCACCGGCGAGTTAGCCGGCCGGGACGACAACGCAAGCACTGAATCTCTGAGACTGGCCGGAGAATGCCAGTTGTGGCTCAGTTGGAGCCACGGCTCCGCAGCCCAACAATCCCACCGGCAGCGGTTGGGGACTCGGCTCGGACACCGGACCATCCGGTGCCGGAGGAGGAGACCTAAGACCTTTGCAGTCTTGCAAGGCCGTCTCCGGTGAGGCCAGAACCGAACCTGGCGGCAGGCAAGGAACCCCGAGAAGGGGTGCGGGGTGAGTGCTCACTATTGAGCACTCGGCTGCAACGGCAAACTCCAGCGACGAACCGAAAGCATGGTCGCGGCCACCGGCATCCAGGAAACTCCGGATAACCACGAGGGCACCGTCCAGGCGGTGCCCTCGATCACGCCTGCTGCCGTGCTCGCGCAGCTGGAAAGCCGATCAGGCCTACTCTTCGACCAGCTCTATCAGCGTTCCAAAGGCCGCCTTGGGATGGATGAAGGCGACAGTCGTGTTGCGCGACCCTGGCCGCGGCACCTTGTCCACCGTCTCGTATCCCATCTCCTGGGCTTGCTTGAGCACCTCGGCGCAAGACTCGACCCGGTAGCCGACGTGGTGCACACCTTCGCCGCGCTTTGCGATGAACTTCGCGGCAGGGGAATCTTCACGGAACGGGCACACGAGTTGAACATAGGAGTCGGCGATACTAATGAGCGCTTCGTCCACCCCATCGGATTCGATCCTCTCCCGCTGCACCAGTTCTGCTCCGAAGAGGCCGGTGTAGAAGCCGATGGCGGCATCGAGGTCGCGCACCGCAATGCCGATATGGTCAATCTCGGTTAGCAGGCCATCGTGATGATCACCCATCGCTACTTGCCCTTCGCTTTGGCAGAGGCGCGGCCGGCCGCGAACCTCTTGAACGTCGTTATCTTGTCCTCGCCGACCCTCTGGCGCAGCTCCGGGTCGTCGATGCCCATGTTTTCCTCGGGGGCGAGGCACAGCACGCCGATCTTGCCCTCGTGCTCGTTCAGCCGCACCGAGTTGCAGGCCTCAGCGACATGTTCGAGATCGAAGGTCTTCGAAAGGATGGGCTGGATCATGCCTTTGGCGATCAGCCGGTTCGCCTCCCAAGCCTCCTTGTAGTTTGCGAAGTGGCTGGACTTGATCGACTTCAGCTTCATCCACAGGTGGCGGTTGTCGTACTCGATCATGTAGCCGCTGGTGGCGGCGCAGGTGACCACGGTCCCGCCGCGCTTGGCGACGAAGACGGAGGCGCCCATCGTCTCTCGCCCCGGGTGCTCGAAAACTATGTGCGGATCTTCACCCACCAGGTCGCGGATGTCCTTGCCGAAGCGGCGCCATTCGGCCTCGTCCTGAGTGTGCTCGTCCTTCCAGAATCTGTAACCCTGGGCACGGCGATCAATCACCGCTTCGCAGCCCAGCTGCCGCAGCAGATCAGCCTTTTCGGGAGAGGAGACCACGCCTACCGGAATGCCGCCCCCGTTGAGGACGTACTGGACCGCATATCCTCCCAGGCCGCCCGTGGCACCCCAAATGAGGACGACGTCGCCCTGCTTCATGGCGGCGCCGTTGTGGGAGACCAGCATGCGATAAGAGGTGGAGTTGGTCAGCGCATTGCAGGCCGCCTCCTCCCAGGTGAGATGCGTCGGCTTGGGCATGAGCTGGTTCGCCCTGACCACGGCCAGCTCGGCCAGGCCCCCGTAATTGGTCTCGAAGCCCCAGATCCGCTGGTGGCTGGCGAGCATCGAGTCGTCGTGGGCGGACGGCTCCTGATCGTCGACGTAGTTGCAGTGGATGGTGACCTTGTCACCGACCTTCCAGTTACGCACGGCGGAGCCCACGCGGACCACCACACCCGAGCCATCGGAGCCGAGAACATGGAATGGCTGGCTGTGGCGCTGGTCCCAAAGGGAGCCGGAACGGCCGAGGCGGTCCAGGAAGCTGAATGTGGACAACGGCTCGAAGATCGACGACCACACGGTGTTGAAGTTGATGGACGACGCCATCACCGCCACCAATACCTCGTCCGGAGCAAGCTCGGGCGTGGGAATGTCGCCGACTTTTATCGTTCGGCGGGGGTCCTTGTCTTTGGACGCCATTCCATCGAAGATCTTGGCATCCTCCCTGCGCAAATACGCCGCGCGGAAATGGCTTGGTATCGGAATCGCCTCGAGTTCGTCGGCGGATGCGTCGGCAAGGATTGCCTGCAAGAACTCCTGCATATTATGAATGTTTCCCGTCCTCTAGCCGTCCCTGCTCCCCTCCCGCGCTATTGCGGGTCGGGGGCCGGACGGGGATGGCCAACTGTAAAGCGACGGACTTTTGCCAACCGCTGAAGTGAAACTACTATCAATGAAATAGTAATTGTCACATCGGTTGGCAATCGCCGGGGCCGGGAAGTCCGTGCCTCGGCATCCCAGCCCCCCGGGAGGTCAAAATGGCCGGTTCGTACCTAGTTGCCGGAGCCCGCACGCCGATAGGCAAGTTCCAGGGCTCCTTCGCCAACCTGAGCGCGATGGATCTAGGTGGCGTTGCCATCAAAGAGGCTCTCGCTCGCGCCAACGTCGCACCCGAAGAGGTGCAGTACGTCTTCATGGGGCAGGTGCTCCAGGCGGGCCAAGGTCAGATCACTGCTCGCCAGGCGGCGGTGAAGGGTGGCATTCCGATGACCATCCCGTCCACCACCGTCAACAAGGTCTGCCTATCGGGCCTGAACTCCATCTACCTGGCCAACTTGTTGATCTCCTCGGGCGAGGCGGACATCGTGATCGCGGGTGGCATGGAGTCCATGACGCGCGCGCCGTATCTGCTCCCGGGGGCCCGAAGTGGCCTCCGAATGGGAGATGCCCAGGTCATCGACTCGATGATGTACGACGGCCTCTTCTGCGCCTTCGACCAATGTGCGATGGGCCTGGGAACCGACCGTTACCTGGCCGGCTTCCCCGCCGTCACCAGGGCGCGACAGGATGCGATCGCCGCCAACTCCCACGAACGGGCCGCTCGCGCCATCAAGGACGGCCGCATGGCCCGCGAGATCGCAACCGTCTCGATCCCGCAGCGCAAGGGTGACCCCGTCTTGGTCGACACCGACGAGGGCGTACGCCCTGGCACGACGGCTGAGACGCTTGGCAAGCTGCGCCCGGCGTTCAGCTCGGACGGGACCATCACCGCCGGGAACGCCTCGCAGATCTCGGACGGCGCCAGCGCCATGGTGGTGATGTCCGAGCGCGAAGCGGAGCGGCGCGGAGTCACCCCGATGGGCCAGTTCGTCTCTTACGGCCAGGTCGCAGGGCCGGACGCATCGCTGCTGACCCAGCCCTCAAACGCCATCCGGGCGGCATTGGCCAAGACCTCGCTTTCCGTAGGTGACATCTCGCTCTACGAGATCAATGAGGCATTCGCCGCAGTTGCCGCCGCATCTATGGACGACCTGGGCATCTCCGACGAAATCGTCAACGTCAATGGCGGCGCGATCGCTCTCGGCCACCCGATTGGTGCTTCCGGCGCGCGGCTGGCCCTCACACTCCTGCACGAGCTGGCGCTTCGTGGCCAGACCTACGGCGCTGCAGCCCTGTGCGGCGGTGGAGGACAGGGCGACGCCCTAATCCTGCGACGCGTCGGCTAAGGATCCCAAGGGCCTGAAGCAGGCCTCGTCTAGGATGAGTGCGTGAGTTCCGGCTCTTCGTACTCCTCCCTCTATCGCAGGTTCCGTCCCCAGCGCTTCTCCGAGGTGCTGGGGCAAGAGCACGTGACTCGAGCCCTTCGCAACGCGGTTGCAAGCTCCAGAGTGGGCCACGCCTACCTCTTCTCAGGACCACGCGGCACGGGGAAGACCTCCACTGCCCGGATCCTGGCAAAAGCTCTCAACTGCGAACACGCCGTGGACGGTGAGCCCTGTGCGGTGTGCACCTCTTGCGTGGCCATCGCCGACGGTCGCTCGATGGACGTCATCGAGCTCGATGCCGCCTCGAACTCCGGGGTCGACGCGGTGCGAAGCCTCATCGCCCAGGCCCCGGTTGGCACGACGGGAGAGTGGAAGGTCTACATCCTGGACGAGGTCCACATGCTCTCGACCGCCGCCTCCAACGCACTCCTGAAAACGCTGGAAGAGCCGCCTCCACACGTGGTCTTCGTCCTCGCCACCACCGATCCCCAGAAGGTGCTGCCAACCATCCTCTCGCGCACGCAGTCCTTCGAGTTCAGGCTGTTGGACGAGACGGTGCTCGACTCCCTGGTGGAAAAAGTCGCCTCTTCGGCCGAGCTGGCACTCGGCGAGGAGGCTCTCTCCTGGGCGGTCAAACGCGGCCGCGGCTCAGCCCGCGACACCCTCTCCTATCTGGATCAGGTGGCGGCCCTGGGCGGGATCGACGACACGCCGCGAGGTATGGAGGAGATCTTCTCCGCAGTCGCAAAAGGAGACCCGGCCGAGGTCCTGCTTGGCGTGGAACAGGCCGTGCGCAAGGGGCTTGAGCCTGCTCGGATCAATGCCGAACTGGTGGGGATGGCGCGCGAGCGCTTCCTCGCGTCCTTCGAGCGCTCCACAACCGAGGCCGGTATGAACACCGCCCGGCTGGTGAAGATGGTGGAGACCCTGGGCGGCACGGCCGGGCAAATGCGCGAATCGCTGGATCCTCGGGCAACACTCGAGGCAGCCCTCATCCGGCTGGCGCGTGATGCCGTGGGCGCACCTGCCGAGCTTGAGCAACTCGTACAGCGAACGGTGGCGGGTTACTTGAAGCGCATGGGCGCCCAGCCTCAGGCTGCTGCGCCCGCGCCCCGCCCCGCCCGCGAGCCTGAGCTGGAGCTGGAGCCGGAAGACGACCCCGCGCCGCGCCACGGGCGCCCGCGCGTCGCCCCGGCGCCTCACGTGGCGGAGCTGAAAAAATCGCTCGGTGACTCCGAACGCCCTCAAGCACCCACCCAGGGTCTCTCGAGGGTGCAGGCCGCTAAAGAGCGAAGCCAGGCACAGGCCCAGCCTGGATCGCAGGCCACGACTGCGGAGGTGGCGCGGCCGCAGCTCGCTCCGAGCCCCCTCGACCGGGACCATCTGGTTTCGGCTTGGCCGGAAATTCTTGCCACGCTTAGCAGCCTCCAGCCCTTGGAGCGCAACGCACTCAACCAGGGGCGATTCGTGCGGGCCGACTCATCGTCAGCGACCTTCCTGGTATCCAACCCCATCCTCAGGGATCGCTGTGTCGCCTGCTCGCGCAAGATAGAGGCCGCCATTTGCAAGCGCTTCGGTGTCGACACCTTCAGCTTCAGGGTCGACGCGGACAATGAGCCATCCGCTAAACGCTCCGAAGAGGTGCCTGCCGAGGAGATGCTTCACGAATTCGCCAACGGAGTCGCAGCCGACAAGCAGGCCATCGGGAACCTGGTACGCCAGGTCTTCCCCGGAGCGGTCGAGCTGGGCGACACCAAGTAACAGCCCGGAATACCCCCTAGGTCCAAGGAGCCTTCAAAACAGATGGCCTACACGAAGTCGATGCAAAACCTGATCGACGAATTCTCAAAGCTTCCGGGTATCGGACCGAAGTCCGCCCAGCGCATCGCTTTCTACCTGCTTCGAGCCGACGCCGGCGAGTCGAGCAGGCTGGCCCAGGCCATAACCGTGGCCAAGGCCTCAGCCCGCTGGTGCATGCAGTGCTTCAACCTCTCAGAGACGGAGCTCTGCTCGATTTGCGCAGACCCCGCGCGCGACCAGAGCGTGATCTGCGTGGTGGAGGAGCCCAAGGACGTCATAGCCGTCGAAAGGACTCGTGAATTCAACGGTCTCTACCACGTGCTACAGGGATCACTGAATCCGATAGAGGGAATTGGCCCGGACCAGATCAAGGTCAAGGAGCTGCTCGGTCGCCTCTCCTCGCACGATGTCAAAGAAGTAATAATCTGCACCAATCCCAATATCGAAGGCGAAGCAACCTCGATGTACCTGGCCCGGCTGATCGGCCCGAGTGGCATAACCGTCTCCCGAATCGCCAGCGGACTACCGGTCGGAGGGGATTTGGAATACGCCGACGAGCTCACCCTCGGGCGGGCATTGGAAGGACGCCGGGAAGTCGCTCAGTGATGGTGGCGGTGCGGGGCGATTTCGTGGGCGTGCTGTGTGTTTCCGCCACGGTCAAGCCATAGCTTCAGGCCTGCCGCGTTGGAGTGGACGCCGTTCAAAACCTCGAAGCGCTCCAGGGCCACGGCGCTGACGCCTTCAAGGCTGACCTTGAATTCCGAAGTCAGTTCCTCGACGATATCGCGCTCGTTACGATATGCGCGCTCGGCGACCTCGGCCCAGCTGATCAAGGCGTCTTCCGCCTCGTCCAACAGCTCCGATGCGGCTCCGAAAAGGCCGTAGTGGGCGAAGGCTAGACCCCGTGGGTTGCGCTCGCGGAACTTCTCCAGCGAGGTCAGGGCGGCATCGAGGTCGAAGCCGACGGGCGGAGTGGCGGGGCGCAGCATGCGCACCTCGGGCAGCAGCACTCCGGCGGCATCTCCGGTGAAAACCAGGCCGGACTGCGGGTCGAAATAGCCCAGATGATGCTTGGCGTGCCCGGGTGAGTTGATCACCTCGACGCGTCGATGCGCAGAGAGCTCAACAAAGTCGCCGTCGCCGACAACCTTGATCCGGGCGGCATCGGTGGGCGTCATCCTGCCGTAAAGGGTATCGAGCAGGTCTCCGTAAACCAGCGCCGCCGAGGAGATAAGCCTCTCCGGGTCAGCCAGGTGCCGTGCACCACGCTCATGAACGTAGATGTCGGCGTTGGGGAAGGCGTTCGCGATATCGCCCACAGCTCCGGCATGGTCCAAGTGGATGTGGGTGACGGCCACTGACGCCAGATCGTGCGCGCCTATGCCAAGGCTCTCCATCTCCTCCAGCACGGCCTGGGTGGAGGACTGGCTGCCCACCTCGATTAGGCAAGGAGCATCTCCCGTGAGCAGGTAGCCCGCGGTGATGTGGTCCCACCCTCCGAGCTTGGTGTCGATCTCGTATACGCCGTCAGCTATTAGTCGTGCCACGCCGTCAACGCTACCAGCCGGGCGTTTGCGCGGCCGGATCTCGCCAGAGGCTCAGGCCCCCGCACCGTTGGGGGCGTCGGCCACACTGGGCAGCGAGCCGTTCTTAATGAAGGCCAGCGCATTCTTTTCGGCCATATCCCGCACGCCGGAGAGCAGATTGGTGAGCTCCATGGGCAGAAGAATCTTGGTGGCCGGGGATGACGCCATCAGCTTTAGCGTGTCGAGGTACTGGAGCAGCAGGGTGTTCGAATCAAGAGCGCGGGCTGTATCGGTAATCGCCTCGAGTGCGGAAGCAAGGCCCTGGGCACGCAACAGCGCGGCCTGGCGATCCGCCTCCGCCCCAAGCACCGTGGCCTGCTTTTGGCCCTCGGCCGCGAGGACGGCCGCCTGCTTTTGGCCCTCGGCCACGGTTATGGCTGCCTGCTTTTGGCCCTCGGACTCCGTTACCACCGCGCGCCGGGTGCGCTCGGCGGACATCTGGCGGGTCATCGCCTCCTGGACTCCGGGCGGCGGGTTGATCTCGCGCACTTCCACGTTGGTGACCTTAACGCCCCAGCGTTCTGTTACCTCGTCCAGCTTCACCCGCAAGGCGCTGTTCATCTCCTCGCGCTTGGAGAGCACGTCGTCCAGGGACATGTCACCCACCACGCTTCGCAGCGACGTCGCCGCTATGTTCAAGGCGGCGCCAGAAAAGTTCCGCACCGCGACCACCGACATCACCGGATCAAAGACCTTATAGAACATGATGAAGTCAATCGAGATCGACGCGTTGTCCTTGGTAATCGCGGTCTGGTGTGGAATTTCCAGGTAAAGCTCGCGCAAGTCCACCCAGGTGACCCTGTCGATTATCGGATTGATCAGCACCAGGCCAGGTCCCTTGGCCCCGAGCGCGCGGCCCAGGCGGAAGAGTACGAGGCGCTGGTATTCACGGCTGATTCGCACCATGGTGGAGACGGCGCCCGCCACAGCCAGGACCACCACCACCACAGTCACGAGAACTGTCAGCATAAAAAAGTCCTTTCAGCGGCTCTCCTGCCGGAGCGGATCCGGGGAGACCTTTAAATGCAGCCCCTCAACCTCGACGACGACAACCTCGGTCCCGGCCTTGATGGATTCTCCGCCGAGGGCCTCGGCGCTCCAGGTCTCTCCGGCCAAGCGCACGGTGCCGACAGGTGCCAAATCGGTGAGCGCCACACCGTTGCTGGTCCAAATCTGCTCGCGCACGGGCCGAGAGGAAATAGAGCGGGCAGCCGCGAGCGAACGGATTCCAAAGACCAGCAGCAAGCCGGTGGCTACCACCGCGCCGGCCGTGATCGCACCGGCCACAAGGTCAAGCGAACCCGTGGAAGCCGCCCTGATCAGCACCGCCGCGAGAAGTATCCCGGCTACGACCAAGGTTACGGATGCGGAGACGATGGAGGCGTGCGGCCCACCGTGCAGGCCGACCAGAAAGGCAGCCAACACTAAAAGAATGAGAAGCATTGCGCCAAGAGTAAGCATTGCGCACCTCGCGCTTTCCTCAAGGCCAAATCTACATCAACTACGGCGGTAAGCAACAAGCGGCGTGATCGCACATGGTGCAATCTGGGCACGGATTCGCAGGCCGGGGCCGCCATTAGAATCGAGAGAGGTTCTTACCTTCTTCCTTAGCCGAGGAGCACCACTCTGTCCAGAGCTCGCAAGTGGGCACAGTCGCGCCTTAGCACCGGCTTCGCCGTCGCGCTCGCCCTGGCGATGGGCGCCACGGCGGTAGCCGTGCCCGCCGCCGCCGCCTCCCGTCCCAAATCCCGCAAGGCCTTTGGCGCCCAGAGCCCCATGCGCCCGGTAGGACCGCTATATCTGCAGTTCCAGTCACGGCGCGGAGTCACCCTCGCCTCGTATCCCCAGCTTTGGTATTCACCACTCAACCGCGCCCCAATGCCTGGTGACACCAATCCGTCAGACGGCGTGTGGCACCCCATTGGCACTGCCAGCGCCGGAAGCTTCGCCGCCTTCTCGACCTACGCCGCCCCCTATCCCGGCGCGCCTCAAGTGGCGGTGGCGTGGATCAACCAAGCACAGGCGCGCACCCAGATCTACGCGGGGACCTCGCAGCCGGGGGGAAGTTGGCCTTATGAAGGCGCAATCGCGTCCTCCAACCAGGCATCACTCATCGCCGCCTTCGAAGGCGGCTTCATCTTCAACGTCAGCCACGGAGGATGGTACGAGGCAGGTAGCACCGGCCCTCCACTGGTCACCGGCGCGGCGTCGATCGTGGAGTACAACGACGGCAAAATCAACATTGGTGCCTGGGGATCCGAAGTCGGGATGACCCCGCAGGTTTACGCGGTGCGCCAAAACCTGGTCATGCTGGTGGACAATGGCCAGGTTCTGCCGGTGGCCCAGGATAACCCTCTTGTCACCTGGGGCTACTCGCTTGGGAACCTTCTTTACACCTGGAGGTCCGGCCTAGGCGTTACCGCCAACGGGAATCTGGTCTGGGTGGGCGGTCCGGGCCTGTCGCCCCAGGTCCTGGGCGAAGCGCTGGTTTGGGCCGGAGCAGTCCGTGGCATGCAGCTCGACATGAACCCCCTCTGGGTGAACTTCGCGTCGTACGACTACAGTGCCGCGACCGGCCTGTCCAGCTCGAACCTGCTGCCGGGTATGGCCTACTCACCTTCGCACTACCTGGCCGGCTTCTGGCGTGACTTCCTGGCCGTCTTCCTTCGCTAGGCCAGCTGGATCAAATCCAGGTAGTCGTCGGAGAAGTAGTCGATGGTCCCCTCCGGAAGCAGCAGCACCCGGCCCGGGTCCAACATTCGCGCGAACTCCGGATCATGGGTGACGCAGATCATGGTGCCGCGCCACCCGGCCAGTGCTGTCGAGATCGCAACCCGCGACTCCGGATCGAGGTTGTTGGTGGGTTCGTCCAGCAGGAGCACGTTGCGCCGTCCCGCCACAAGCACCGCCAGTGCCAACTTGGTCTTCTCACCTCCGGAGAGCGTTCCGGCCGGCTGATGGACCACGTCGCCCACCAAGCCGAAGGCCGCCAGCGTCCCCATAGCCTCGGTCAGGGTCGGACCCTGAGCGATAACCTGGTCGAGGCAGGAAGCGTCGAAATCCAGCTCCTCGTGCTCCTGGGCAAAGTAGCCGATGCTTGCCCGCTCGGAAACCGAGACCATCCCCAGGTCGAGCTCGCTGCGGCCGGCAAGAACCTGCAGTAACGTCGTCTTTCCGGCCCCGTTCAA
Organism: Actinomycetes bacterium; assembly: GCA_021795585.1. Lineage (GTDB taxonomy): Bacteria > Actinomycetota > Acidimicrobiia > Acidimicrobiales > Acidimicrobiaceae > Acidithrix. The sequence continues at coordinate 11,500 of JAJYPE010000003.1, forward strand.
TCCGGCCACCAGGAAGCGCTCGCCGCGCTCGATCACAAAGGTCAGGTCCTCGAAGACGGTGTTGGTCCCGTACGCCTTGCACAGTCCGTCGACCTCGAGTGCCACAAGGTCGCAGGGGAGGGGCTCCGGGATCTTGGCGGTGACCCGCTGAGTCCGCGTAGGCCCTGGCGCGTCGTCGAGCGTTTCGCGTATGCGGGCGGCGCGCGAGTCGAGCGTCTTGGCCACCCGGGCACGCGTCGCCGTCTGGTGGCGCATCGAATCCGCCAGCCGTGTAAGCCGTCCGAGTTCCCCCTGGGCGCGCCTGGCGGTCTCGGCCTGCTGCCTGCGCCTCTCGGCAATTGCTCGCCGGTAGGCGCTGTAGTTGCCCTTGAACTCCACCAGGGAGCCATCGCCGTGGCCGCGCTCCAAGTGAAAGATCCGGTTGATCGATTCGTCCAGCAGCTCGAGGTCGTGGCTCACCACCACCAGCACGCCCGGGTAATTCTTCAGATAGCCGAGCAGCCAGCTCTTGGCGTCCAGGTCAAGGTGGTTGGTGGGTTCGTCCAGCAGGAGCACTTCGGAACCGGCGAAAAGGATGCGGGCAAGCTCCACTCTGCGCCGCTCTCCACCTGAAAGGTCGCCCATCATCAGGTTGAATCGGCTCTCCCTGAGCCCCAGGCCGGCGAGAAGTGCCTTGGCCTCCGACTCCGCCCGATAGCCGTCGAGACGCTCGAACTCCTCGATCAGGCGCACATACTTGGTGATGTTCGCCTCTCGGTGGTCGGCCTCCAGGCGCAGCCGTGCCTTTTCGATTCGGGTACTCAGTTCCCCGAGTCCACGGCCGGAGAGCACTCGTGAGACCGGGCTCTGGTGAATGGCGGCCGGGTCGTTGATGGTGTCCTGGCCGAGGTAGCCCAGGCCCCCCTTGATCCCGACCTTGCCCTTGGCCGGGATAGCGGCTCCTGCCAGCACCTTCAGCAGGCTGGTCTTACCTGCTCCATTCCTGCCCACCAGGCCGACCTTGGCTCCTGCGGATATGGAAAAAGTGAGGCCGTCTACTATGAGACGCCCGCCAACCTCCACAGTGAGATCCGAAACGGTGATCAAGGCAGCTCCAAGCCGAAAGACGCGGTACCGCGAGAAGATGTCCCGTTTACCGCTGGAGAATTCCGGCTATACAGGCTAACCGCTACCGCCGCTTGGTGGGTTGGCCCCGGCGGAGGCATCGGACAGCCCTGCTCGCCGGGGTGCGCAAAGCACCCCGGCCGCGAGGTCGTCAGGCCTTGGCGGGGCGCTTGATGAAGCGGCCGACCGGCTGGCCGAGCATCTTGCCGTCGGAGAAGACGTGATTCCCACGGACGAAGGTGTCGGTGACTTTAGCCGTCAATTCGAATCCCTCGAAGGGCGTGTACTCCTGGCTGGAGAGGGACTCCTCCGCGCGCACCACCCACGAGACGTTGGGGTCGACCAGAGCGATATCGGCATCGAGGCCCTCGGCGATGTCGCCCTTTGTGTGCAGGCCGTAACGCTTGGCGGGATTGGAACAGACCAACTCGGCTATGCGCGAAAGGGGCAGGCCGCGGCGCCGGCCCTCGCTAACCAATCCGGGAAGCAGGTACTCGGTTCCACCGAAGCCGGACTTGGCCACCCATACATCGTCGCGCGGCTCGCCGAACTTCAACTCATCTCGGCAGCAGGCGTGATCGCTCACCACCCAGTCGACGTCACCGGCCATCAGGTGCTCCCAAAGTGCCTCCACGTCCGCGCGGGGTCGGATCGGGGGGTTCACCTTTCCGCCGATGCCGCTGGCGGTGTGGATGTCGGCCAGGAGATGGCCTATGGTCACTTCACGCCGGAAGTCGATGTGCGGGAATGTCTTGGCCATCAGCATCGCCGCCTCCATCGCCTTTGCGGAGGAGAGGTGGAGAAGGTTGATGTTCGGCAGCCCGGTCTCATGCGCCAGGTACGAGGCGATGGTCACCGCAAGACCCTCGGAATGGGGCGGGCGCGATGCGTGGTAGGCCTCGAGTCCCGTGAGCTTGCCCTCTTCCTCGACGATCTTCGTATAGGCCGCCATGATCTCGGCCGTCTCACAGTGGAGCGACAGCGAGATGTTGTCGGCGAAGTCCGCGAAGCGCGGGTCCTCGCGGGCGGCCTCGATTGCCCGCATGATGAACTCGAAGTGCGCGTAGTCGTAGCTCTCACCCTCCGGAAGCATGAGGAACTGCCCCTGTGCCTGGGACCGTCCGTGCAGACCGTGGCTCCCATAGAACATGAAGATCTTGAAGGAGGGAATGCCGAAGTCGCTTATCAGAGAGGGGATCTCCTCCAGGTGCTTCTTCAGGATCGGGGCGACATGGAAGCCGTAGTCGACCCATGCGCGCCCCTCCGATGCCGCGATTGCGTCCGGCAGCACCTCTGAGTATGGGCCGGTGCGGTTCATGTAGTAGTGGCCGGTGCGCAGATACGTGATTCCTGTGGTGACACCGCCCTGAGCCGAGGCCGCGGATTCACTCACGGTGTCCTCTGCCAGAGGGTTGTAGATGCCCCAATGTTGATGGGAGTCGACCACCCCCGGGAAGGCAAGCTTGCCGGCGGCGTCCACCACGGTCTTGGCCTCGGAGGCATCGATCATTGGCGCGATACGTGCGAATTTGCCATCGGTGACGGCAATGTCGGCCACCTCCTCCGGGCGGCCCGGGCGCACCACGGTGGCATTCTTCAACAACAGGTCGTACATCAAAGCTCCTTCTAAATTTCGTTTGTGATTTGCCGGACCGCGTCTCGGCGGCGGATGTTGCTATTCAACCTCGAGTCCCTTCAACAGCTCGAAGATCGGCTCAAGCGAATCAAGCTCCTCGAGTGCACCGATATGGGCCTCCACCTGCGCACAGTCGTCGGACTTGAGGAGACCGGCGACGTTGTCGCGGAATTTGGCCGCTATTTCCGAATAAGCGAGCGGCCGCTTCGTGCCCCCGCGGTTTGCCAGCACCGCCTCTTCCACCACCGTGCCATCCCGCAGGGTTACGGTTAGCACGGAGGGGAATTGCTCGGGGAAGATTGCGCTGCAGCGGTCGTCCGCCACCACCTCAACGCGGTCCATTAGAGCCGTCCGCTCGGGCGAGACGATCAGCTCCTCCCGGTAGTCGGCGAGGCAGGCACCCAGCCCACCTCCGCCCAGCAGGCCCACCACCACGGCATAGGGCCCGGAAAACTGTGCCATATAGGGAGTGGTGGGACGCCGTTTGACTTCGATCGGCTCGCCGATGGTGTGGACGATGGGCGCAGCGACGCCAAGGCGCATGAAAGCGATCTGATCAGGCGCGATGCCTCTTGCCCTGATCGCGGCTGCGGCGTCGATGGCCGTATGGGTGAAATGATTCGCCGGGTAGGGCTTGAAAAAGATGCCCGGCACCTCCCAGTGCTCCCCCAAACCCTCGGTCAGATAACGCGGCTCGAACTGACCGTGCAGCCATGCCTCATAGAAACCGAAACGGCCCTCCAGGACCGTGGGCGGCCCGGTGAAGCCATTCGCAACCAGCTCGCACGCTGAAAGAGCCGAGTTCGCGGCCCAACCGCAATGCATTCGCTTGACGGTACCGCCAGTGCGATTTGCCTCGATAATCCCCGAGGACATGGACGCGACCACGCCCAAAGCGTTGGTTATACCCTCGGCATCGAAACCCATGAGCATCCCGGCGGCAACGGCACCTCCCAGGGCTCCGCAAATCGAAGTGGCGTGCTGTCCATGGTCGAAGAAGGTCGAGTTGCGTGCCTCGTCGTCGTAGCCGGCCATCCCCGCACGGACACAGACCTCCAACCCGACCGCTATGGCGGCGATTGTTTCCTTCCCTCCCGCTCCGGTCATCTCGGCTGCGGCCAGCGCGGCGGGCACAACGGTCGCGGAAGGGTGCAGGACCGACGGAAGGTGAGTGTCGTCGTAGTCGAGGCTATGGGCCAGGACGCCATTGACGAATGCGGCCATAGTGGCAGGGAGCCCTGCCCCCGCGCCAACTCCATGCGCCTGATCAAGCCTCCCCTGTGATCGTGCGAACGCAATCGCCGCAGCGCTGGTGTCCAGTTTCGTGGCGGCGACGCAGATACCCAAGATGTCGAGGACCCGGCTCTTGACGCTTTCACGAACCTCGGCTGGGAGGTGGTCGTAGTTATGCTCGACAGCGAATCGGCCCAGCGTGACGGCTATGGGTTCGTTACTCATCGGCAGCCACCAGTGCTAATGGGCGAACCGGTGAGCCGGTGGCGCCGGTTATCGCCAAGGGGGAGAGGACGAAGGTGAACTCGTGCCTGCGCGCTGCAGCGAGCTTGTCGAGCTCCATGGCCTCGATGATGTACACGCCTCGCTCGACCAGCAGCACCCGGTGCGCGGGCAGTACCGAGTGGCCACTGCCGGGAGCGAGGCGTTCGAAGGCGACGGTGTCGGCACCAACCGCCAGGGGCGAGTGATCGGCGAGCCAATAGGCGCCCGCCTCGCCCACTCCCGGAACGCCGGAAGCAGCGCCGGTGTATGCGGCGACTCCCTGTGAGAAATTCGCACCCCAACCCGAACGAACCAGTAGGACATCTCCCGCCCGGGGGTCGGTGCCCTGGGCCCCGGCCGTCGCCTCCAGCTCCTCGGGGGAGATCTCGTACCCACCTGGCAGGATTTCCCGCCCCAGGTGACCGGCCACGTCGAGTAGGATCCCACGGCACACCATGGGCTGGACCGTGTGGATTCCCATTTCCATGAAGCGCCCGCCGCGGGACGCTTCCGCGGCATCGACGCCTCCATACAGCAGCCCCTCATGGGATACGTGTGCCAGTGCGTCGATGTGCGTGCCCACGTGGGTACCCATGACGATGATGTCGTTGGCGGCGGACCCGCCGTCTGTACGAACCATGTCGCCATGGCGCCTAGGAAGCGAGTGCGTGAAGGCCGGATGATTTGGAGACTGAGGCATTCCCATGAAGAGCGGCCGTCCTAGGTCGAAGACCTCGACCCCGCCCGCCAAGGCCCCGAGCAATGCATCGCTCACTTGATCACCCCCGCCTCGCGCAGTTCGGCAATCTTTTCGGCACTCAGCCCGAGCTCGCCGCCCAGAATCTCGTCTGTGTTGGCGCCCATCGCCCTTCCGGCCCAGCGAATTGAACCCGGCGTCTTGGACATTCGCCACATGACGTTGTGCATCATCACAGTTCCCAAATCAGGGTCCTCCACTTCGACAAGCATCTGGGTTGCTTGCACATGGGGGTCCTCGACGATGTCCCGTGCGTCATAAACCGGCGCGATGGCCGCCTCCGCCTCGTTGAATGCGGCAACAACCTCTTCGCGAGTGTGCTCGCCTATCCAGGCGCCAACCGCCGCGTCTATTTCATCGACATGGTCGAAGCGCCCCCGGCCGCTGGCAAACCAGGCCTCCTCGGCAATCTCCGGCCGGCCCACCAGCGTCATGACCCGCTCGGCAATCCGCTGTGCGCTCGCCGAAACCGCGACCCAGGAGCCGTCGAGGGTGCGGTAAGTGTTGCGCGGCGCATTGTTGGTCGACCGGTTGCCATGGCGCGTCTCGATCTCCCCGGTATGTCTATAGACGGCGGGGGATGGGCCGACCGCGGTCATGATCGGCTCCAGGATGCTCATGTCGATGTCCTGGCCGCCGCCGCCTTGCACCTCGCGGTGCCGCAGCGCCATGGTCACTGCCGCCGCCCCGGCTATTCCGCAAATGCTGTCGGCCAGGCCGAAGGCAGGCAGCGTCGGCGGCCCATCGGCCTCGCCGGTCAGGTGCGCGAATCCGCTCATCGCCTCGGCCAAAGTTCCGAAGCCGGGACGGGAAGAGTAAGGGCCCGTCTGACCAAAGCCCGTAAGTCGGAGCACGATCAAACCGGGGTTGATCGCACGCAAGACCTCGGGACCCACGCCCCAGCGCTCCAGCGTCCCGGGCCGGAAGTTCTCAACCATCACGTCGACCTCGGCGACAAGCCGCTTGAGCAGCTCGGCACCCTGTTCTGTGTGGAGGTCGATGCCAACAGTCCGCTTGTTTCGGGCGATCTCCTTCCACCAGAGGGGTACGCCGTTTGCAGCGCGGCCATGGCCTCGGAGGTTGTCACCTCCACGAGGATTCTCGATTTTGATGACGTCGGCCCCGTAGTCGCCGAGAATCTGGCAGCACAGCGGCCCGGCAAGAATGCTCGAAGCATCCAGCACTCGAACCCCGCTCAATGGTCCAGGATAACTCTCAGTCATATCACCTTGTTTCGCTATTTGAAACGTCTTTCCGACTAACTTTAGTCGTACCAATTCCCGCGGACAAGCACTGGCTTGTGCACATTGCACTATCGCTACTCAGCGGGCGCCGAGGTACCAACAGGTGTCCGCATTGCCCCAGCTACACACTCAAATCATGAAGCGCAGCGCTCCATTTTGCCAGTGCCGGCCGAAAAGTCAGCCAAGGCGCACCCTCCTCAAATCCGCCGAAAACGGCTCAAGAGAGCCCCCGCTCGCCAGCTCCGCAATCCCCGCCAGTAGGCCGTCGGCCAGCTCCTCTCCCACACACCCAACCAGCAGGCGGCGCGGTTTGGAGCGGACTTCGGGGTCAAGGAGTGCCATTGGCCCATCGCCCCTGGGCAACGACCAGGCAGCACGCAGAACGCGCCCCGAGAACAGGTGAACTTCCACCTGTGCAGGTCGCCCGGCAGGATATCCGCCATCCATCTCGGGAGTTGTGGAGATGTGCACGCGCTTTGCCAATTCGGTAGCCCCGGCATCCTCTATCGCACCCTCTGGAAGCGAGGCCTCGTCCAGGTGCCCGTGTACAAGCGCCGAGGCGACCAGAAAGGGAAGCGAAAATCTGGCGCACAGATCATTTGCGGGCGCGGGGTCATCGAACGTCGCGGCGCCCGAATACGTCAGGACGAATACCTTGTCCACGGACTCAGGGTCAATTATCGTCTGCGATCCGAGCGAAGCAGCCGCATCTATCGCTCCGTGCAAGTGTGCACAAGCAGGATGGATTTTAACGTATCCACCGGTTATCAAGTACTCTTTCCAGCTCCCATTCTGATCCAGGGATAAGGGAATTACCGAGGAATCGAAGTCTGCAGCGCTTCGAGTTATCCAGTGGCGTTCGAAGACGTCCTTTTCGGCGTCGAATCCGGCCACCGCTGCGTAGGCGGCCATGACGGACTCCTGACAGGCCGAAGCCAGGGCAAGATGAGAGGCGCTAGCGCCTGCAAAGACAGTTTCGGCGTCGAAGGCCTGTGGGGCATACCCGGCAATGCGAATCGCCGATCGGATCACCTCCGCATTCCCGCCACTCAGAAGATGGGCGCCGGCCGCCGCCGTCCCCAGCAATGCCCAGGTGCCAATATCATGCACCCCCGGGGGCGTGCCCCTCATGGCGACACCTACGCGAACTCCTGCCTCATACCCGGCAAGCAGCGCGCTCATCAACGCATATCCGTCGGCACCCGACTCCTCGCCCAGGGCAAGCAGCACCGGCACCAGATGGGAGGCGGGATGGCCCCTCGCCAGTCGATGACCTTCCTGGAGCTGCTCGGCGGCAACACCCAACGCGTTGCAGTAGGCGGCCGCAGCCGCGGATACTCCACGACCCTCGCCGATGAGGGTAGCTGCACCAGCGCCCTTGCCGGCGACTCTCCGCATGGCCGTCACGTCACGCCTGGCTCCCCCGGACACGATCGTGGACAGAACGTCGGCCACGAGGAACTCCGCGCGCTCGCGCACCTCGGCCGGAGCCGACTCGAAGCGCGTCCGCGCCACGGCCTCCGCCAACATGCCCACAAGCCCGCTGTTCACCGCTAGCTCCCGTTCGCCTCGTAAAAAGTGTGCCCCATCTTGGCCGAGACCTTCTTGGTGGTCTCGAGGAGAGCGACAGCGCACTCGTCGACCTCTCCCGCCATCCGCTCGGACGGGCCACAGACGCTTATTACGGCGAGGGGCACTCCCCTGTAGTCGAGAATGGGTGCGGCCACCGAGCCGGCGCCGGGCTGACGCTCACCCAAGGAGGCGGCGTATCCGACCTCGCGAATGTGGTCGAGTTCGCGCTTCAGCACATCTGGATCGGTCTGAGTCATCGGTGTGAGCTTGGGCAGGGGCTCGGCAAGATAGACGTCTATCTCCTGCTGGGGCAGGAAGGCGAGAAACGCCTTGGATGAGGCTCCGGCGTGCAGCGGATATGCGACACCAATCTGCACCATCATCAGCACCTCGCGGTCCGGCATTACCTGATCGACGTAGACACGCGAGCTGCCGGTGCGGATCGAAAGAGTGGCGGTCTCGTTGGTCGAGCGCGAAAGCTCCACAAGCTCGGGGGCGGCCACCTTGCGCACATCCAGCTTGTTCAGATAGGTCAGGCCCAGGCTCACGACGACGGGGCCCAGCGCGTAGCGATGGCTCACCGGATCCAGCTCGAGGACACCTTTGTTCTTCAAAGACGACAGAATCCGATGCACCGCCGCCTTGGAAAGACCGAGAGCCTTGGCAATCTCGGTCACCCCCAAGAGCTGCGTTGGCTGCTCGGAAAAGAGCAGCAGCACATCGGCTGCTCGCTCGACCGTCACTGTCGAGGATCCCTTGGGGCGCTCAGTCATCTTGCGCCACCAGCCCTTTCATCTCCATCAACCTCACCGGCCTCCTGGCGCCGGGCCGCCCCCGGGGCAAGGCAAAGCCTAACCCCGCGGCATTTCCGGCCCCCAAGCAGCTCGAAATCCCACGAGCGTCCACCAGGGCGCTTCCACGGCGCCCCGGTGGACAATCGAGGTCAGTTGCCCGAACTATTGCAGCGTCGACGCGGGAACCTTCCAGGTGGAGGAATAGCCCTGCAAGAAGGCGCTTCCGTAACCCTGGCCGGACACAGCCGGCACGCCAAACTCGGTCACATTGGACTTGTCGACTATGCGAGGGATGATCTGCTCATTCCCAGGCTTCATCCCGGCCATGATGCGCATTGCCTGATCCAGCCCGGCCGCGGCCACGGCGGAGGTGTTCTCGCCGACGTCCATGGAGACGATGTTTCCGGTGCGGATCATGTCAATGATCGCCGGCGTGCCGTTGAAGCTGGCCACGTGCACCTGTCCAACCTTGTTGGCAGCCGTGATCGCCGGGGCGATGAAGAGGGCCATAGAGTCGAAGACCGGCAGGATGTAGTTGATATTGGGGTCACCGGCGAGCGATCCCTCGACGGTGGTCTGCAACTTGGTTGCCCAGTCGACGGGGTTCACGTTGACCGCACTCACCTTGCAGCTCGGGCAAACTTTGGACATCTCCTGGTTGACGCCGTTCTGAACCGCCTGGGAGCTGACGTCTGCGTTGGAGGTCACCACCAACACGTCGGCCTTGCCCTGGGTCTGTGCCACTGCCCAGGCCGCCATCAGCTCGCCGGCCAGCTTGAACGGTGCGAATGTGTAGGCCGCAACGTACGGATCGGTTGGCTGGCTTGGATCGCGCTCGTTGGTGTCCACCGTCGGAATACCGGCTGCCTTGGCTGCCTGCACCTGTGGCGCGAGCATCTCAGGTGGAATACCGGCCAAGAGGTCGATCACATTCGCCTTCTGGCTGATCGCCTGGTTCATGCCTTGGACCCACTGGGACTGCTGCTGCTGGTTGGTGTAGTCGACGTAGTTGATGCCCAACTTTTTCGCGTACTGCCCCATAACCTGGTCAACGGTGTTGACGAATGGGACGCTCGAGTTGGCCGGGATGCTGAAGATCGTCTTGCCGGCAAGCTTTGTTGCGTCGAAGCTGGGCCCCGGGGAAACGAACTTCGGGTCTGCGGTGTATTGGTTGATAAATGACTGCGCCGCCGAGACATTGCCTCCCGGCGCGGCCGTGGTGGCGGAACCACCCGTGGTGGTTGTGGACGACGACGATCCGCTGCCGCAAGCGGCTGCGAGCATCCCAAGGGTCCCCAACGCCATGGCGGCGCGGAATGCGCCTTTCTTTCCTGCTCTCATTTGAATATTCCCCTTCCCAGGTCCCCTATGTGGACCCTCTTTGCACTACCCCCGTTGCCCGGGACATTGGACCTCAGATTTTGGCTACTCCCCGCCGGTGCCAAGGACTTCACCTCCGCTTGGTGGAGACTGCGAGGCGATGGCCTTCCCGGGCGCACCCGATCCGACCGCACCGACCGCATCTCCCAGTTGCTGTGGTTCCGTCGGCAACTGGGAGGCATCTTTGCGGCGCCTGTTCCGGCGCGTGATCCCCGAGAGGAGCACGGCGATGACGAGCGCGCCGCCATAGAAGAGCTGCTGCACGAAGGTCTGGACGCCCAGCAGAGCCAGGCCCGAGATCCCCGTGGTCAAGAAATAGACCGCCACCAGTGTCCCCCAGGCATTAAAGCGCCCCGGGGAGATAGTGGTCGATCCCAGGAATACAGCCGCAAACGCGGGCAGCAACAGCGTCGTGCCGGCTGTCGGATCGGCAGAACCGCTGGTGCCCACGTATACCACGCCGGCAAGGGCACCAACGAAGCCCGCAGCCGTGAAAGCAAGGATACGTATCCTCTTGACGCGCATGCCGCTCAGGCGGGCCACCTCGCGGCCCCGGCCCACCACCAGGATCCGTCGCCCTGCGGGCGTGAACTCGTAGAAATACCAGATGATCGCTGCGGCGATTATCAGATAAAAGAACTCCAGCGACAGGCCGCCAAGCCGGTTCACCACCACCATGTTCACCAATGGCTGCGCGATCCCGGATACCGGGGTGGAGTTGGAGATCCATAGTGTCACCCCATTCACGACCGTCCCCATGCCGAGCGTCACGATAAAGGGGTCGATGCCCGCGCCTACGCAGATGATTCCGTTCAGCAGGCCTATTGCAGCGCCGACTACCACGGCAATCAGAGCCGCCTGCCACACGTTCATGCCGTGGTTGACGTTCAGGATTGCGACGATCATCCCCGAGAGGGTAAGGACGCTCGCCACCGACAGGTCGTAATCCCCCGCGCTCAGCGGAATCAGCAGGCCGAGCGAGAGAATTCCCAGCGGCGCCTGCGAGGCCAACAATGTCTCGAAATTGGACGCGGTCGGAAAGGTCTTCGGCCTGAGCAGGGAGAAGACGATCAGGACGATCACCCAGACGATGATCACACCGTAACGGCGAACGAACCCCTCTTGGGCTCGGCGCGGTGCAGTGCTCAAGCTTGCCCTCCCTTTTTCAGCCGCGCGACTCCGCACGGCCGGTTCTGACAAATCCGAGTGCGGCCACAGCGGGCCCCAAAACTCTGCTGGCGCGCCCCCACTGTCATGCATCCTCCAGTAGGGCGGCGGCCTTGGAAAGGTCCGCACTCCGGCGCATTCCGAGATAAGCGCCCTGCGCAATGGCATCGACGGAGATGTCCGCGCCCTCGATCCGCTCCACAACTCTCCCCTCGGAGATGACCATCACCCGGTTGGAGATGCCGGCCACCTCCTCCCAGTCGGCACTGGCGTAAATGACAGCCGCGCCTCGTGCTGCGGCGCCGCGCACCAGCTCGTAGATGCGCTGGCGGGCGCCGATATCCACTCCCTGGGTGGGTTCGTTCAAAAGCACATAGAGCGGATCTGTCTGCAGCCATTTGGCGAGGACCGCCTTCTGCTGGTTTCCGCCCGAGAGCAAGCCCATCGGCATGGAGGGTTCGGCCGGCGCCACAGCGTATTTCTCCAGGACCTCCTTGCATGCGTTGGTCAGGCGCCGCAAGCGGAGGCGGCCCTTCTCGAAGGATTTTGCCAACACGGGTTGCATCACGTTCTCACGCAACGAGAGATCGGGGACGATCGATTCGCGGAGGCGGTCGGAAGGTACGTAGACCATGGAAAGACCGAGCGCCTTGTCAGGGCTCATTGCCTCCAAGGCGATGGACCTGCTGCCTAGTCGGCAAGTTCCGGATTCGGCGCGCCGCGCGCCCCAGAGATACTCGACCACCAGCTCCCACCCGGATCCGACGATTCCGGTGACTCCGACGATCTCGCCGGGATGCACAGTCAGGGAGACATCGTCCAGCAGGTCGCCCGTAAGCCCTTGGATCTCGAGGGAAGCCCCACCGGCGGGAGCCACGGGGAGCGTCTCGCGGCGTGCCGGACGCGATATGACCTCGGCTCCTCGCCGGCCGGTGACGATCAGGCTGACGAGGTCGTCGTGCGTCAGCTCGGACCTGGGCGCGTCCTCCACCACTCGCCCGTCGCGCAAAACGGTGACGGCGTCGCAAACGTTCAGAACCTCGTTGATGTCGTGGGAGACGAATATGACTCCAGAACCCTCCGCCGCAATGGCCCGGAGCAGGTCGTACATGCCCTCCCGGCCTGCTCGGTCAAGAAAAGTGGTCGCCTCGTCAAGGACTAGAACTCCGGGATGGTCCGCCTGCTTGGCGCTGCGGAGCTGCAGAACGGCGCGAACGATGGCCACCTGCGCCTGCTCCACGGGTCGCAGCACCGAGAGCTTGGCAGCAGGGTCGAGGTCCAGCCCGAACTGTTCGAAAATCTCTTTAGCTTTGGTGCGCTCAGCGCGCCAGCCAATGTAGCGCCGGTGATCATTGGCGAACTCGGTCAGGAGCAGGTTCTCGAGCACGCTCAGATCTCCGAGCACGCCAAGGTCCTGGTGGACGAATGCCACACCGAAAGCAGTGATCTCGCCAGGGCGCAAGGCACGTGTGAGCTCCTTGCCGGGCAGCTCAAGCAGCCACGAAAGGTCCTGGGAGTGGTAGCCGGCCAAACACTTGATCAGCGTCGACTTGCCGGAGCCGTTCTGGCCCACCAGGCCCCGAATCTCGCCATAGGCGACCGACAGTGAAACGTCGTCCAACGCCGGGGACGCCCCGAAGTACTTGGTCAGATTTCGGATGGACAGCAACGGCCCGGAGGAAGCCTGGGTCATGTCGCGGCCCCGAGCCGATAAGCCAGGCCGAGCACCTCTAGAGCCATCTCGGTGGGATCGAGCACGGCCACACCCTCCAGCACGCGGTTCTCGATATCAACTGCTGAGCAGCCGTTCAAAAGAGCGGTGACACCTCGGTCCGCGAGCTTGCGCGCGATTGGGGCCATGGACTCGTTCCAACCCACGCCCTCGGCAACGAAGCAGAAGTCAATGTCCAGCACCTCGCGGCCCACAAGCACCGACGAGAAGCCATAGGCGGCAATCTTCTCCTCCAGGACCCGGCCGATCACGTCATTACGCGTGACCGCGGCGAAGGCTCGCCCCAGCGAATAAAGATGCCCTGCCGCAAGTCGTAGTATGCCGTAGGCAGGGACCGGCGCGTCGGCGGCCTTATCCAAGCCCGGATCGAGGACGCAGTCGGGAAGCACCGCGTCAAAGTGCTCGGAACTCGTACGAGCGATCTCCTCCCAAGTGAGCCTCTCAGAGGCCGCGATCTCCTCGAAGGAGTCGAAGCGGAGCGGCGCATCCTCGCCTTGGAGGTTGACGAGGACGATCTCCATTCCCGGCGCGGCGAGCGCGGAGTAGCGTGCCTGGCGACGCACCATCTCCTCGTCGTCCAGGCGAAGCGGGGCAATGGTCTTGACTCTCAGCACTTCAAACCTCCAAGTTCTCGGCCTCGAGTGCGGCCGCTGCGCGCAGTCCGGAGAGTGACCCTCGAACAGGGGTTCCACCAGACAGCAGCAGCTCGGTCGCTTCAGAAGCCCGCGCCGCCAGCTCGGGCCCGAGCAGCCGCTCGGCCTTGGCCTCTATCGCCCCCTGATCAAGCGGCCGGTACGCAGAATCGCCGACCGGGTTCTCCGCCTCTAGGACGGTCTTCTCCCCGGACTTCCAGATGATGGTCATACGGGTCATCCTCCGCACAGGAAGCTCCCGGTCAAACTCGGGGTTATGCGCCACCTCGACCTTGGCGCCCAGGTCATGGCGCTCTTGAAGGGAGCGCTGCTCAAGTCCAAAGTCGACGGGAAGGCAGTGGCCCACCCCGAGAGCGGTTGCCACGACGCAGGGGATCGAGAACATGGCGGCAAGCCGGGTGGGCCATTCCAGTGAGCGCAAGCCGGCCCCTAAATGATGCGTCTCCACGAGGATGGAATCGAGGTCCTCACTCCGGACTTCTCCACGCTCCGCGAAGATGCCTAGGGCCAGGTCAGCCGCGGGGTGGGTGTACGAGCATGACGAATGGATCTTGAAGTAGCCACTGTCCAGGAACCAGCTGCGAGCGAGCCCATCGAGAAGCACCTGGGCGTCGATGTCGCCCAGGATTCCGCCCAGCGACTCGGCCGCTGGTGCGAAGATCGGCGTGTTCCCGCTGCCTGCCGCCACCGCGGCCGCCCAGATGCCCGACGCGTTGGAGGCACCGACCCATGCATTGCGGATCCACATCCCGTTGGTTGCGACACTGAATGGCGTGGCGAGGGCGAGGGCGCCGGCATTGTCGATGGCCGCGGCGATGCCCTGGGCATCCGCACCCATCAGCTTGGCCGCCGCGGCTGCAGCTCCGACGGCGCCCCAGTTGCCGTGTGGATGCACCCCCGGCTTCAGACGTACCGCCGCGCCAAAACGGCTGGCGACCTCGTGCCCGGCCACGAAGGCCGAGAGCGCCTCGGGCGCACCCGCGCCGAGTTCCTCAGCAAGGGCCAGGACGGCGGGAAGAACATGCGCACTGGCGTGACCACGAATGCTCTTGTTCCCTTCGTCGAGCTCCAGCGCAACCATTGCCGTTCCGTTCAGCCAGGCGGCATCAACCACCCCGAACCGCTTCGCGGACCCGAAAACGCTCGACCTCCCGTCGGGTGCCGGAAGCGCATTGGCGATGGCTCGGGACTCGGGGAGGAGTCCGCCGGACACCATAACGGCCAGGGAGTCATGCAGCACCTTGCGCAGCGACGCCAGCGTCGGCTTCCCCAAATCGGTGAGCGAAAAATCAGCGGCAAATGAGCCAAGGCGCTCGATGGCATCCCTGATGCCAGCCACGTCCGCCCTCATCTGCCGCTCCTCGGCGCCCACGGCTACGATTCGCCTTGAAGGTCCAGGAACGACGGGGGTAGATAACCGTTTCTGTCGCTGACGACGGAGTCGGTGATCAGGTAGAAGCGGAAGGCCGTGCGGCCCGCGGGCCCACGCGACGACGGTACGGGGTGCGCCTCAAACCACTTGAGGTAAGCCTGGTAGGCCTCCATATCGGCGAATTCCATCTCAGCTATCCGGTAGAAGGTGAGCTGGCCGTCCGAGGTTGCGGATCCGTCGCTCGCCCTGCCCACCGGACCCAGGACCTTGTTGAAGGAGAGACGGTCGACGTGTGGATTGGCAAGGATGTCTGGCACGTGGATGTCGAAAAGCCAGTGCTCGTAGTCCTCTTCGGACACCCCTTCCACAATGTCGTAGCCCAGGATGGTTTTGACGCTCAAAGCTCCCCCACCTTCCAAGTAAAGGACTCCGCGCCGGTGCCAAAGCCTTCAACGCGCACTTGAACGGGCTGTATAACGATGCCCAACAGCTCCTCTAACACGTTTTCCCGATCCCTCTGTGGCGCCTTGGTCAACCCTTTGCCCCTCTGAATTGCCGTCCGGGTGATGAAAGTCTCCAGAAGCTCGCCGTCACTCATGAAACGTGCGGTTCCGCGAAGGAAGACTGCTCGAGGGATCGTCAGGCCCCAGTCGTAGACGTGCGGCCGGTCGTTCACCGAATCAGCCGCGGGCTCGCCCAGCCAAAGAATCTCGACGTTTGGATTGCGCTGTAGTTGGCCGATCCGCCTGTGCACCTTGCGCTGCACCAGGGTGGCGCTCCAGTCCGGATTCAGCACTGCCACCATGGTCCGCCCGACTGGGAAGCCCTCCCGATTGACGGTGTAAACCTGCGCGAATCCTGCTTCTTGGACTACGAAGCGCATCGCGGCCTCTGCTACCTCAGCCAGCGGGCGGACCGGAACATCTTCCCTGGGGCGCTCGTTGCGTTGGATCTTCACAGCGTGCACCCCCAGAACACTCTTGGAATCTTTGTACCGATAATCGGAATTACTGTTCCGCTAAATACTTTTAGCACTCCCGCAACCGTTGCGCAAGGAGTTTGCGGAACAGTGTTCCGCAAGTCTCGCCTACACCCTTTTGCTAAAGTCGGAAAGCAGTACCGATATTCGGAACATAGACCCGGCTTCGAGACGGCGGGCGATCGGAGGCAACCATGAGCGGAGAGGGAAGGGCGGGCGCCGAAAGGGACAGTCTGAGGCCCGATCTGGTGGTTGCAGGGGCGGGCGGCGGCCTAGCCGGCGCATTGCGAGCAGCCGAGCTGGGTCTTCGGGTGTTGGTTGTCGAAGCCAGCCAACACTACGCACACGGGAATAACACCTCGATGTCGACCGCCATGGTTCCCGGCGCGGGCAGCCGGTGGCAGAAAGAGGCGGGAATCGACGACTCCCCGGAAATCTTCCTGGCCGACGTGATGGCGAAGACCAAGGGCAACGCCGACCCAGCCGTGTCCCGCGCACTCACGGGGGTGGGGGCACGCCTGGTCGCGTGGCTTGCAGACTACGTAGGCCTCCCGATGGAGCTTGCAACCGACATCCCCTACCCGGGTCACACCAACTTTCGCTGCCATACGGTCCCGGGACGCAGCGGCACAAAAATGCTGGCCGGTCTGATTGCGAAAGCCGAGGCTGATCCGAAGATCGACATCCTCGCTCCGGCGCGGCTAGTTGATGCGCGGCCCACCCGCGAAGGCTTGGCGGCCCTGATCGAGTTCCCCGACGGCGCTCAAGAGGCCATCGAGTGCGGGTCACTTCTCCTCGCCACCAACGGATTCGGGGCCAACCGGGAGTTGGTGGAGCGCTACATCCCGGAGATAGCGGAAGCGACCTACCATGGGAGCGCAGAGTCCAGGGGCGACGGACTACGCATCGGACTGGGGCTCGGGGCGGATGCAGACTGCCTCGACGCCTACCAGGGCCATGCAGCGCTCGCCGTGCCGTACGCAACACTTTTAGGTTGGGCGACCATGATGCACGGTGGCATCCTCGTGAACTCCGAGGCAAGGCGCTTCGGGAATGAGTCACGCGGGTACTCCGAATACGCGGCAGAAGTGCTGGCGCAGCCGGGCGGCACGGCAATCGCCATAATCGACGAATACGTCTTTGAAAAGTGCCAGCCCTTCGACGACTTCCGCGCCACAGTCGAGGCCGGCGCGCTCCGGTGGGCAAACAACGTCGAGGAGCTCGCGGAGCTTTTCGGACTGGACGGAGCCAGGCTTTCCGCGACCCTGGCCGAAGCTCGGGCCTGCTCGGAAAACGGGACTGAGGACGGTTTCGGCCGCAGCTGGTGGCCGCACACCCTTAACGGCCGGCTAGGCGGCGTCCGGGTCACGGGCGCGCTTTTCCACACCCAAGGTGGTCTCCGTGTCGACGAGCATGCAGCTGTCCTTCGCGAGGACGGCACTCGCGTCGAGCATCTCTACGCCTCCGGCGGCGCAGCGGTAGGCATGTCGGGGCACGGTGCGTCCGGATATTTGGCCGGCAACGGCCTGCTGCCTGCCCTTGGACTCGCCTTCCTCGCAGCAGAAGAGGTGGCGCGACTGGCGGGGAGGGTATCGTGAGCGCCGAGGTGCCACAGCATCCCGAGGCGGGGCGATACCGCTCTATGCTCTTCGTGCCTGCCACCAGCGAAGAGAAGCTCGCCAAGATCGCCGGCTTCGGAGCGCTCCCCTGCATCATCGACCTTGAGGACTCCGTTGCCATCGCACTCAAGGACTCCGCGCGCGCCATCGCCGCTACCCACATTGCCGCCATGGGCGGTTCTGAGTGCCTCTGGGTCAGGATCAATGCCCTGTCCTCCGTTTGGGGGCAAGCGGACATCGCAGCCGTTGCGCTCCCAGGGCTGGAAGGACTCGTCGTTCCCAAGGTCGAGGAAGCCGACCAGCTCATGCACATAGACCAGCTGCTCCGCTCAGCCGAGCATGAGCACGGGATGGAGCTGGGAACCGTCAAGGTGATGGCGACCATCGAGACTGTTCGGGGACTGGCCAACGCCCGTGCCGTCGCGGCGGTCGGCGGACGGCTGGAGCGGTTGGGTTTCGGGGCCGGTGACTACTCCCGCGACCTGGGCCTCGAATGGCCGGATCCTGACGGCCTCTCACCGACACTCGAGGCGGCCAAGATAGAGCTGGTCATCGCCTCTCGGCTGGCCGGACTACTTCCCCCCGACGACGGCTCCTACCCCCGCTATCGCGACCCCGAGGGTCTGCGGGCCGAGGCGCTGCACGCCAAGCGGCTGGGTTTCGGGGGCAAGCATGCCATCCATCCCGCCCAGATTCCCGTCATCGAAGAAGTCTTCCAACCCGGGGCCGAGGCGCTGGAACGTGCACGCCGAATAGTTGCCGCCTTCGAGGAGGCCGAGTCCGACGGCCGCGCTGCGGTCGGCCTCGACGGAGTGCTCATCGACTACCCGGTCGTCTACCGCGCCATGGAGCTGCTTGGCATCCGGCGGCCCCCCGGAACGAAAGGCGGACCAGAGTGATCGAGCGCCGGCCGCCGTCGTCCCTGTGGGAGCATTTCCTCAGTCCCGAGGAGAACGAGCGGGTCACCCGCAGCGGCTTCGCAAGGCGTGCAGGCGCGGGCGCCAGGCCGGCGCTCCTTGTCATCGACGTGCAGAAGTACATGGTCGGGTCAGCCGAACTCGGAGACGAGGAGCTGGCCGTATACCCTTCCTCGTGCGGCGCGGCCGGACGCCTGGCCCTCGAGCCGACGGGAGCCCTGCTCGGCGCCGCACGGCGTGCAGGGGTTCCGGTCGTCTACACGAAGTTTGAGCTGGCCACGGATGGTAGCGATGCCGGCGTCTACGCGCGAAAGCGTACCCTCCTGCCCATCGAAGGATGGTGCCTGGAAGGCAGTCTCGGCGCGGAGATAGCCGACGAGGTCGCGCCGCAGAAGGGCGACCTCATACTGGTGAAGAAGAAGCCCTCGGCCTTCGCGGGCACCCACTTGCTGCAGTTGCTCATCGACCGCGGGGTCGACACCGTGATAGTAACCGGTGGCTCTACCTCGAATTGCGTCCGCGCAACAGTCGTGGATGCTGTCTCGCTGAACTTCCGCGCGCTGATCCCGGCCGACTGCGTGTTCGACCGCTTCGCGGCCTCCCATGCCATCTCACTCTTCGATCTGGACCGCCAATACGGAGACGTCATGTGGTCGGAAGACGTTGCCGCATACCTGCAGGGCATCGGGGACATACCATGATGGAGCCTCGCGACCTTGTGGGCTATGCCCCGGGGCAGCCGCAGGGTTCCTGGCCGAACGGCGCGTTCCTCGCGCTCAACATCGCGTTGAATGTCGAGGAGGGATCGGAGCGCTCACCCCTTGAAGGCGACTCCGCCAACGAAGGGCTTTCGGAGGTGCCTCGCACCCTGTCTCCTGGGGTACGCGACCTCGCCACCGAGTCGGTCTACGAGTACGGCAGCCGTGTCGGTGCGCTCAGGCTCCTGCGCCTTTTCGACCGTATTGGCGTCGAAATCACCGTCTTCGCCGCTGCCCAAGCCCTGGAGCGCAACGCTCCGGTGGCGGAGGCGATCGCGCTCTCCCCCCACGAAGTTTGTGCACACGGATACCGCTGGACGGAAGCCTGGACCATGGACGGCGAACAGGAAAGAGAGGCGATCGCCCGCGCCGTGGCAAGCATCGAGGCAAGCGTAGGAAAGCGGCCAGTTGGCTGGTACAGCCGCTGGATGCGCTCCGAGCGCACCCGCAGGCTGCTCGTGGAGGAGGGGGGCTTCATTTATGATTCCGACGCCTACAACGATGACACGCCATACTACGTAAAGGTCGGCTCGGCCGATCACCTGGTGGTGCCCTACTCCTTGACGTACAACGACGCGCAGTACTCGTACGGTCATCTGGCCAGCCCCTCGGACTTCACCGACCTCACCGTACGCGCGGCCTCGTACATGCTCGCCGAGGATGACGGGGTCCCCCGCCTCCTCTCCATCGGCCTGCATCCTCGCCTCTCGGGACAACCTGGGCGTGCTTCGGCCGTGGAGGAGACCGTCGATCGGATCTTGGGACTCGGCAATGTCTGGATCGCCACAAGGCGGCAGATCGCCGAGTTCTGGCTGAGAGAGCATCCGCCAAAGTAGCCACTTGGCTCAGTAGACCGGAACAGCCCTTCCGTCAAGATCCACCAGCACTCGACCCCCCAGGGGGCGTGCAAGGCGCACATCGACTGCGCGCTGGGCCGCGGCGAGCGTGACCCAGCCCGTCCGAGGTCCGATCCAGCGTTCGATCGGAACGACGGCGACGGCGCAATCCGATTCGAACGCGTTCGCACTCTCGTACGCCGCCAAACTGCTCGGCCAGCTCGTGAAGCGGAAGGTGAGGTTCATACCGTCCCCTGAGACACTGCTCGGAAGCGCGAACTGATGCGGTCCACGGCTCGGCAACGGCACCTCCCACGGAGGCTCCCAGCAATCACGTCGGGCGGAACGGGTCATGACTGCAACGGGGCCCAGCGCGCCCTCCACATCCAGGATCCATGCCGGCAGGGCACGCTTTCCTCGGTCGGTCATGAAATCGGCTTGGCCGAGGGTAGCCGCCCTGAGCGCCAGGACGTGGCCGTGGTCAGGAGCGGAGCGTTCCCCGCTCGAGTCCTTCAGCAGCTCGTAAGCCTCAGAAGGCACACCTTCGGCAGGCTTGATATCGCCGCGTTCGAAGGCGAGCTTGGACTCCCCATCCTGAAATCCATGCCCGGTAATCACCATCGGCCCCACCAGCACCACGGGCCGAGGCGAAGCCTCCGCCGGGAAGGCGCTCCATCGTTGAAGGGCCTCCAAAGCGGTACGGCGCTGATCGGGCAGGTTCTTGCTGTCGCCGCCTCGCTCTGGAACTTGATTCATCATCCCTTGCCTAGCACAAGGTCGGGACCGTAACGACCCCGACCGACCCAGGGCTTCCCGACCCGCTCGCCGCGGACCCGTACCGTTGGTTCTTGCCATCTTTAAAGTTCTGCCATCCACGGGCCGACCTAGGGGTGTGGAAATCGACCTGGTCATCGTCACCGACGAGCAGACATCCAGCAGCGACTTCGTCCGCCTCGCCCAATTGGCCGCCGGAGCGGGAAAACTGCTGGCATCGGTCGATTGCGTTTCGTTGGACGAGCGCTCCGCCACCCTTTGGGCGGCGGTTCGAGAATCCCATTTCCTCGCCGGCCGGGTTCGCAGTTCGGCAGCCGGGGCCGCCGGAGCCGACGAGGCCCTCTCCAGGGCGGTCGAGGGAGGCAGCGGTCGAATCATTGCCGTATCCGAGCTGCACGATACGGACTTGTGGCGCCTCCTGCTTGCGGCGAGCGCGGCACGGGAAAACGATGTCATCTCGCTCGGCGCCTTCCCCGTGGAGGGCAGAGGCGGAATCGGCCTCGTGATACCACGGACAAAATGGTCACTGCCAGACTCGAGCATTGCAGCCCGCGAAGCTCGGGCGCTTATCGAAACGCTCGGTGGACACCTTTTAGGCTTGGCGCCGGCCGCGACCTACCCTGAGCTCACCAAGATCTGGGTCGTAGGCGCGCGTCCCGACCATACGATCTACGCCGAGATGCAGCCAGGCAGTCCACCGGTGCTGACCGTCGTGGTTCCCACCCTCGACGCGGCCTCCGGCCGGTGCGGCCGGCTCCTGGCATCGCTGCGGCAAAACACCTGCGTCCCCTATCAAGTCGTCCTGGTGGACAACGGCAACGCGCCCCAGGGGTATACGGCGCCGGTCAACACGGCGCTTCTCGCAGCCCAAACCGAGTACGTGGCCGCCATCAACGACGACGTCGAAGTGCAGGACGGATGGTGGGAGCCGCTGCAAGCAGCTCTTGACGCGGGCCACGCCCTTGCCTTCCCCGAAACCGTCGGAAACGACCGGCCACCCTATTTCGCCTGGTGCTTCGCCATGAGGCGGGCCACGGTGGAAGCTCTGTCACGCCCCAGGGGGGACTTCTTCGACCCCACCTTTTCGGTCTGGTATCAGGACACCGACCTCTTCCTGCGACTGAAGGCCCTCGGCGAGACACCACACCATGTTCCGGCGAGCAGGATCTCGCATACGGAATCGGCAACCATAGCGACCGATGACCCGGTTCTCAAGCCTTGGATACGGCAGCAAATCGAGATTGACCGAGCCCGATTCGTCGAGAAGTGGGGGGAAGGAATCCTTCCCGAGAACCGCGTGGCGGGAGCGTCCGGCGGTCAATAAGTAACTGTGCGATACGGCACGGATCCGGGCGAGCGGTCCGGAGAAGTGACATCCCAGGAGAGACCTACCAATGTTTGCCTTCGGAATATGCATAGGCAATGAATTGAAGTACGAGAGATATGCGCGCCAAGGAATGGAGGGCGTCATCGAGCCCGGCGACTTGGTGGTCGAGTTGCGCAATCAGCTCTCGATACACGCGGCGTACAACAAGGTTCTCGGCGCTGCGCGGGATCTCACAGGTTTGCAGGCCGTGATCTTGCTCCACGAAGACCTCGAAATCTCCGATCGTCACTTCCGGGACAAGGTTGTGCTCGCCTTCCAAGACCCCGAAGTTGGTGTGCTGGGGGCGGTCGGAGCCATAAAGGTCACCTCTTTGGCCTGGTGGGAGGGTGAACTGCGAGGCGCTTTGAACGAATCGCGGGGGCGCGTGGAGGGCGATCAAAGGGTTGGCGAGGTCGAGACGGTCGACGGATCGCTCTTGTGCCTATCCCCTTGGGTGTCCCGGAACCTGCAATTCGATGAAGGCTACGGGGGCTTTCACGGCTACGACCTCGACCTCTGTTTTTCAGTCCAAGCCAACGGAAAGAAGGTCGTGGTAGACGTCCTCGAGCTATTCCACCACACCAGGGGAGGATACGGGGACGTGGAATCCTTCACCCGGAGCGACGAGTACTTCCGCCGCAAATGGATTCCGGCGGGGGGGCGGCACACCTAGCGTGATGGGCTCACGCCCCATGGGCTCTCGGCACACGGTGCCGGCGGAGCGGCCGAACGGGTCAGGCGGCGCAGGCGCCCGTCGATACTTGAGCGGTCGAATTCTGTGCTGCGACTATCTCCTGGTTGACTGCCGGCATCGCGAGCGCGAAGCCGACATCCGGGTTGGTCGTGGAGCGCGAGAAGACCACGCCTATGACGTTCCCTTTCAGATCGACGAGAGGACCGCCGGAGTTGCCTGGGCGGACGATGGCGGCGATCTCATAGACCAGCCGGGTGGTGACGCCCTGGTTGTAGATATCGCGCCCTTGGGCCTCGAAGGTGTCCATAACGCCGGCCGAGCTAGAGGTGAGAGGCCCACCGCCCGGATACCCCAGCACGACCCCCATCTCCCCCCGGGTCTTCACGGCGGTGTCCACGGTGAGTGGCTTCTCGCTCATCCCGCTCGCCTTCAGGATGGCGATGTCGAGTTCGGGATTGAAGAGGACGACGGTGGCTGGGTGTTGACCCGATGAATCGAAGATCGAGATGTTGTGGGTCCCCGCCACGACGTGGGCGTTGGTGACAACCTCGCCCGGGGCGACGACAAATCCCGAGCCCTCTTGGATCTGGCCGCATCCGATGCCCTCGATCTTCACGACGCTTCCCGCCACCTTGGAGACCACTGCGGCCACCTGCGCGGCTGAAGGCAGCGGAACCGGACCGGAGATGCTGGGAGGCAAGCTGGCGAACACCGAGGGGAAGCCCTGTGAGCTTATGAAGCTCTCGACCCGGGAGAAGACAGCCGGTGTTGGTGGCATCACCTTCGACAGAGTCTTCACGATCCTCGAGCTCGCAACCTGGGAGGAGAAGCCGGCCAGGGGCAGATTCGCGACTATGGAGCCGATCAGCCAGACGACCAGCAGCGTCGCCACCACCGCGACCACGCTACCGACACCTGAGTCGACTCCACCAAGTTGATACCTGGTCAGCTTGGCGCCAAAACGGTTGCCGACCTGCCGGCCCAGGCCCCCGATCAGCGAGGCTGCTCCGAAAACCACGAAGAGCAGGACGACGGTGCGCCAAAAGGAGGTTGCCGGAATCAGCGAAGCGATCTTCGGTGCGATTAGCGCACCCAGGAACATGCCGATCCAGAAGCCACCGTAGGAGCCCAGTTGGACCGCAGCGCCAAGTTGAGCGCCGCGAACGGCGGCGTAGCCGACCCCAACGAGTATCAGGAGGTCGACCCAGTTGAACCCGGCAATGATAGCAGCGGCAATGAGGTGTAGTTCAGTCAAGCCTGCACCCTGGGCTGGGAGTCTCTCTTGGGCGGCACGTCGATCATTCTACGGGAG
>JAJYPE010000073.1 GCA_021795585.1 Actinomycetes bacterium
GTGGTCGACCCCGGCTCCGCCCTCCTCGAGGAGCTGGCGGTTGCCGAGGACTCCCGGGCGCCGTAGGGGCAGCTCCGGCACCTTCCACCGACCGGGATCCACTCTTCCTGGATCAAACGCGCCCTGAGGCCGGCCCAACCGCCGCCAAAGGGCGCGTTCTGCGTGTCATGAGGCCCTGATTTTCACTTCCAGGGGCCCCTGGACAGCAAAACGCCCGGAGATTGCTCTCCGGGCGTCTGCTTCGCGAAAGTCGCAAGCGTTTGGCGACTTATTCGCAAGACCCTCCGATCGAGGGTTTTACGACTATTTACACCCCGCTTGAAGTGGGCGATTTCTGCGAGGACGGGAGCCATCTTTACACGTCACTTTCCTGATTTTTACACTTTCTGATCTCGGGCGCCACGAACGGTGAAGTCAGGGTTCATCGACCCTCGGTCGTGAGCCGGAGCCGTTCAGCTTGGCCGTTCAGGGCCCCGGGGATCGGCCAGGGCGACGGTGTCTCCCCTGCCCATCCGGTGGAGAGGGCGGTAGTGCACAGGGCTCCAGATCCACTCCCCGATCGCTACCCCCCCAGCAATGTGAGACCAGGTCGATCTCCAGGTAGCGGGCGTGTCCGGCTCCTCCACTTCCCCACCACCACAGGGACCTCCCGGCGGAGCAGCCCGCCGGGCTTGGTCTGGCTCACCCGCCGGCCCACCACCACCCTGCGGATCTTCCGCAGATTGCGCTCCACCGTGGAGACGCTGGGCCGTGCCGCTCCAGGATCAGGACCAGGTCCCCAAGGAAGGGTTGGAGCCACTGAGAGCAGAGGTAGTCGGAGGCCTCCCAGCAGACCTTGGGCGCAGATCCTAAGGCCGGCCCGTACCGCTTGGTCCTCGAGCCCCGCATCCTCACTGCCGCTCTCCGGCGGCCGACCCTCGGTGTCATTCCTTGTTGAGGGAGCGATCGCCCCAGGTGCGATTCTCGCTGAGGTACTACGATGACTTGACATCCACCCAATATCCACCTAAGATCCACTTAACTGGCGCTAAGCCAGCCAAGAGAAGGAGGCCCAACCAATGGCCGTCAAGATGTCAGTTAACTTGTCGGAGGACGCCGCAAGGACACTTAAGGACCTAGCCGATCAGAACGGCGTGACGATCACGGAGGAGCTACGCCGGTCGATCTCCATTGACCTATGGCGCAAGGAGGTCGAGAACGCTGCTGGCAAGATCCTTGTGGAGTATCCTGACGGCCGGATCCGAGAAGTCGTCTTCCAGCGGTAGCAAGTCCAGTGTCTGAGAGGATGGATGCCGGAGCGGGACTCACACCGGCCCTGCCCTCAGACGAGAAGGGTGGCGGCACGGCAGCTGAATCCACTCCGCCAGAACGAGATGCGTACCTCGGAGTGGAGGAGTTCGAGAAGATCGAGCTCCACCCGGGTGAGGCAACCTCGGTTGTCCACAACTTCACGCCCAAAGCCAAGACAAAAGCCTGGAATCCAGACGAGTACACAATGCAGACTCAGGCACGGCTTGCGTTCCGCTTGATTTGGGTGCTAGTGGGCGTCCTTGTCGGAGGTGCAGCGATATTCACCACAACGCGCTGGACTGGCCTGGCAACCAAGGATGTAACAGATTTCTTTGGTATCGCCTTCGCTGCCGTCGTCACTCTCACGACCGCCGCTACGAGCTTTTGGTTTGGCAGTGTGAGGGCTGCCAAGCAGAGCAACTCCAACTCGGGCTCCCACGACAACCCGCCCACTAGCTAGGCCGCGCTCGCAATCATGAACGGGCTCGCTTGGATGCGCACACGCACGGCGCCTCACTAGCGTTGCTCCCCCCTGGCACCTGGGCTGAATGGTTTGGCGCAGCAGGAACTGTCGGCGCGTTGGTTGCCCTTGTCACACAGATGGCACACGAGCGAGGTCGACGGCGGAGAGAACAGGCTGCGAGCCTCGCCGATCAGCGGCGAGATCAAGCGGTTCGGATCTCTGCGTGGATGGGAGAGGTGCGGTGGGCTCCCGACGACTTTGATATCCGCATCAGTGCATCCCGACACGTGACGACCGACATCTAGTTCGACAACGCTTCAGCATCCCCGGTCTACCGAGCAGTAGTTTCCATCGTAGACATACAGGGGACAGGATGGCACGGGGTCGGCCATGCTCCCGATGGTCTGCGTTTCTGTCTCAGTATCGTCCCTCCGGGCCGTTCCGTCCTGACGCTTCACAGGAGATTCGGGGCAGGAGTGGGGACTCATCCAGCCGTCGAGGTTGCATTCGTGGATGCGGCCGGTGCATCGTGGGTTCGCAAGTCGACCGGAGCCTTGGAAGAACTGCCCAAGGAGCCGGTCGTTCACTACGAAGTGTCTCGGCCTATCGGCTGGATGCTGCCAGCCACACGTGGAACATAAACTTGCCAGCACACTGTAGCTCCACGCCGAAATCCTGGCAGGTAAAGCCCGCCGCGCTCCTGGAGACACGCAACCCGACCTTCGGGTGCTCGCTCCGATCAGGGACTGGACTGGCGCAGGGTCGCGACGGTCACATGAGGCCAGCTCAACCCATTGAAGTTGAGAAGCACGGTCTGGCTGTACTGCAGTTGCAGAAAGTTCGGCGATCCTTGCACCGTTTCCAACCAGAAGGTCGATGAGACCCGTGCGGTGACGGCGTTCGGGCCAGACAAGCCGCCAGCAAGGAAGGCGGTGTTGGCGATGCCGCCGCCCGGAACTGGAAGATCGCTGGTGGACACCTGCAGGGTGATCGTTGCCACGATCGTCTGCCCTTGCAGCGCAGCTAACAGTAGGCTGTTGGGGTCGTCGACCATCGACTGGGTGATGCCGGTCAACTCGGTGGTCCGAAAGACTGTCTCGGTCGCAAGGTTCTGCTCGGGGAATGGGGAGGATGCTGAGGGACTTTGGATGCTGACAGGGTTCAGGCTCACCGGCGGGATCGTCGGTCCGCCGCTGGCCTGGCTTGCGAGACCCTGGGCCAAAATGGACGTTCCGTGGGGGATTGAGGCGAGCCGAGCGACGCTCGCTGCCACTGCAGGATTAGTGGTACCTGGCACATTAAGCCAGAGGCCGGGTTCAAGATGTAGCCCATTGTTGGGTGGGGCGACGTTGGCGTCAGTGATCTGCTGCAAGTAACGGAGGCCAGCCATGAGAATGCCCGACTGGAGCAGCCCGCGATTGGGGATGCCTCCGCCCGGGATAACTTCGAACTCCAATGTCTCGCCTGTGACGTTCAGCTCCAAGAACCGATCCTGGCCGCTGACAAGAGGGTTCGGCCGCCAGATGGCATTAAAGCCCTTGCCGCCCCACAGCCCCACCAACCCGGTAAGCAGTCCTAGATCACTCGCCTGGACTGGCGCCGGGGCCGGCGGAGGTTCCGGGGGAGGCGAGGGATTCGGGTTATAGCCGAAACTAGGCTCCATCACCACGTCCAGACTCTAGAACGCAGACTTACCCCGAGTCAAGGGGCAATATTACCTCAGCGGGAATGGTACTTTGCGGTGATCGTTCCCTCAACAAGGAATGACACCGAGGGTTGGCCGCCGGAGAGCTGGAGCGAGGGGGCGGGGCCCATGCGCATCCGGGAGCGATCCGAGCTGGCGGAGGAGCTGAGGTCCAGGTACCGGGGGCCGGCCGGGTGGAGAAGGGACAGCTGCTGGGCTCCTTTTGCCTGACCTCTGGGTACGGGCCCAAGTACGCGGTTAAGGTGCTTAGGGGACGGCGGTACGGCCCGGGCTTCAGGGCCGCACTCAAGGTCTGCTGGGAGGCCTCCGACTATATCTGCTCTCAGCGCCTTTAACCCTTCCTTGGGGACCTGGTACTGATCCTGGTGACCGGACCCCCTGGCCCGGGTCCACCTGACGTGTACCGCAAACGGGGTACGGTCAGCCCTCTTCAGCCCCCCGAGCGGGAGAGAGGCATTCCCGTCTCGATGCTATCTCAGCTCAGGCTCGCCGTGGAACAAGCCGCCGCTGCCTTCGGGATCAGCCGCGCGTTCGCGTTTGGGGCGGTCCGCTGGGGCGCGATCTCGTCCATCCGGATCGGGTGCCGGGTCCTCGTTCCCCAGGCGGCGTTCGTCCGCATGCTCGGCGACAAAGGGAAAGGAGGTGCGTCCGACGTAGTTGCCACAACGTCAACCGATATTCGAACACATGTGCGCGAACTCGACGGCGGAGCCACGATTGGCTCGCGCTGCCGCCCCATCGGCCACTCGCTCAGTAAACTCGCCTGGATGCGCACACTCGACGTCTCCGGTGCCAGGCGCGGCCGTGGCGACTGAGGCTGCCGTCCGCGCGGCGCTCCGTGATCAGGAACTCTCTTCCGCCGATGGGCCCACTGAGGCACTCTTCGAGTTCTGGGTGCCGCTCTCGAACGAGCGGGCCGATCTTGTCGTGGTCGGGAACGCCATGAAGGGCTACGAGATCAAGACGGATCGGGATAGCCTCCGCCGTCTGCCGCGGCAGGCCGCTGCCTACGGCCGAGTCTTCGACACATGCTCGATCGTCGCCGCTGAACGGCATCTCGGCGCAGCGCTGGAGATCATCCCCGATTGGTGGGGCGTCGTCGCCTACGTCAACCACGACCGACCGCTCGCCTTTTGTGAGGTCCGCCCCGCAAGTCCCAACGGCACGCTCGATCCCGAAACCCTCGTCAGGCTTCTGTGGCGCGACGAAGTACGGGCAGCGCTCATCTCGATTGGCTCCGAACCCGATCCGCGCGCCAGCCGGGTCTCCATGTGGCAGCACTTACTCGATCTGATTGAGCTCGGACGCCTCCGGGAGATCGTGCGGACGGCCATCCTGGGCCGGCAGTCCGAAACGGCCCGCCTGCGCGTCCGTCGCTTTTCGAGCGCAAGGGTCAACTCCTGAGCTGCTGGGTCACTTGGCGGATGTGGTGGGATGAACCGGCTGCCCGCCAGTCCGCGTGCCATCCGGGTTCGCTGAGTCCAGAGGCGCATGCTGAGATCTGAGCGTCTCCCCAGCTGAACCCGCTTCCGGCAAACTCCGACCGCACGACAAGCTGCTCGCACAGCTCCCGGTACTGCTCGCGGCCTGCCTGATTCGCCGGCCCCATCCCACGGGCGACCAGCGTCGCATCACGGACGGTGTACCGGATGTTGGTCCGCATTCCCGGTCCTCCGTCGGCGTGTGGTGGGGTCGGGTGCTGGATCACGTAGTCGCCGTAAGTCGGCCCTCGCCCGAGGGGCTCATTGCGAAGGGCGGACCAGAGATCCCACTCGCGCCGGGGGATACTCCCCACTGTCCCCTCGGTCACCTCTCCCCCGAGCATCGAGGGCATGGAGGTCCCCAGCAACACCACGCTGCGCCAGTCACCGACAGCGAGCACGTCCTCGAGCGCCTGAGCCACATCGGCCGGATGAAGTTCGTCGTCCGGACCGAGATAGGACAGGTCGACGAGGACATCCGAATGACCGATGTCGACCTCGATCTCGCTAAGCGCAGTACTGAGCATCGAGGTGTGAGTCATTCCCGGCAAGAGGGCCACGGTCCTGATCGGATAGCGAAGGGCAGCCCCGCGGCCGTCACGGCCGGCGCTCTCACGGACGATCTCGACGTAGGCGGAGTGCGATCTACCGACCGGCAGCACGGGCACGAAGCTCATGTGTCTCCTGCGGGCCGCCGCGTGGATGACGGCGAGGACCCGCGGATCAGCACCGGAGCTGGTCGTAGCATGATCCGGCCGCAGGCGAAGGATGTCGAAATAGGCCGGCCGTTGGCCGATCGCATTCGCCACTCGCTTGACCCACGACGCCACCGTCTCCGCCTTGTAGGGTTCGCTCCGCCTCTTCTCACCGACGAACTCGACGATCGGAGTCAAGCGCTCCCACGTGTCCACTGTTGCGTTGGCGAGCGCCATCAGCTCGCCCTTCCGGTTCTGGACCGCTGCCACGTAGTGGGCATCGCCGTGCCGCACCGGCCGGAACTGGCTGTCCGGAAAGGTCATCTGGAACTGGTCAGCGCTCATCGTCACATGCTCCTGCGAGTAGTGTATACTTTACCCCAAGGGTGAAGATGTCAAGGAGACCGGACCATCGAGATCTCGTGGTCCAACCGGCGGTTGGAGAAAGCATGCTCGGGCGACCGGGAAGGAGCCAAACGGTGGGGCGCGGACAACTGGTCCCGCCTCAAGCGGCGACTCGCGTCACTCGCCGGGGCGCCGACCCTGGCCGACATGGAGGGTGTCCCCGGCAACTGCCACCAGCTCACGGCAGACCGTGCCAGGCAGTTTGCGGTCGACCTGTGGGGTCAGTTCCGGCTCATCTTCGAACCCGACCACAAGCCGATTCCAGAGATGCCCGACGGGGGCATCGACAGAACCCGAGTGACCAAGATCGTCATCACGGAGGTGGTTGATTACCATGGCAAGTGACCTGACGTCGGGTACGTGGCAGCCCGATTGGGCCGTGGCGCCGGGTGAGATCCTCCTCGAAGCACTCCAGGACCGCGGCATGACGCAAGCGGAGCTGGCCAACCGAATGGCCCGGCCCCCCAAGACGATCAACGAGATCATCAAGGGCAAGGCGGCCGTCACCGCGGACACGGCAATCCAGTTGGAGCGCACGCTCGGCATCTCGGCGGCCTTCTGGTCGGGGCTCGAGGCCAGCTACCGCCAGCACCTGGCTCGTCACGCCGCACAGGAGCAACTCAATGTGAACGCCGGTTGGGCCGATGAGTTCCCCATCGCCGACCTCGTTCGGTACGGGCTCATCCGCCGAGTCAAGGCAGGGTCCGATCGGCTTTCGGAATTGCTCTCGTACTTCAGGATTTCCGGCCCCGAGGCGTTCGATCGCTACTGGCTCGACCCACAGGCGGCCTTCCGATCGTCGTCGGTCTTCATGGCGTCGCCGAAGGCTGTGGCCGCCTGGCTTCGTTGGGGCGAGATCGAGGCTGCCAAGCTCGACAAGCTCCCGGATTCCGACGCGCGCCGCTTCCGCGAAGTCATTGCCGAGATCCGAGCGCTCACCCGCCGCGAGCCCTTCATGCAGACCCTCGCCCGAGTGCGCGCGCTGTGCGCCTCCGCCGGGGTCGCCCTGGTCCTCACCCCCGAGTTCAAGGGCACCCACCTAAGCGGCGCCACTCGGTGGATCGCAGGACGTCCGGTCATCCAGCTCAGTCTTCGTCACAAGTCCGACGATCAATTCTGGTTCAGCTTCTTCCATGAGGCAGGTCACGTCCTCGGCTCACCAAGGCGGCGGGACTACATCGACTCTGCCGCTCTCGCGTCTGACGGCGCCAATGCCGCGGATGAAGAAGAGGCGAACCGCTTCGCTCGGGACACCCTCATCCCTCCGGACGCCTTCTCGGCCTTCGTTGACGCCAATGATTTCAGCGAAGCGGCGATCACCTCGTTCGCCAAGTCGCTGGGCATCCCATCGGGGGTTGTCGTGGGACGTCTACAGCGGGACAACAAGCTCGCCCCCGGCTCCTACCTCGACCGGCGGAAGAAACCGATCCACTGGCCCGCCTCGTAGCTGGCGGCTTCGTCTGCCCGCGAGCGGGGCGCTGTGCGAGGCGTGCGCCGAACTTCGAGTCGGCCACGCGATCCGACTCCTCGAGGAAGCACGTATGGACACCAAGAGTCGTGGCGGCGTTGGCATGGCCGCCCCGCCCGCCCCCCATCCGCATCAGCCAGTCAGCCGCCAGCAGGCGCGTCGCGCAGGAGTTGCCGAGGTCGCGGAGCCGGACCGTCATCAATCCGGCGTGCTTGCGGGGCCGGATTGAATCCAGGCCCCCTGAGTTTGCCAAGAACGTGGAACCAGAGTTCGACAGTGACCTCTTTGGAGAGGGGCGGGTGGGTGAGATCAGCTTGAGTTCGGGTCGGGACGGAAAGCGCAGCGGTACGTGATCTGCCGCAGCCCCGAGGAGGGGGAACGGGACCGAGCCCGGCGGGAGCTGCTGCTGCAGGAGTTGGAGCGGGCTCCGCTGGAGCTCGACCAGACCACCGTCCACCGGCGCCGGCGGAGCTGGCGACGCCACCGCGGGTGCGCTGGGACATCAAGGCGTACTCGAACTCGGCGATGGTGACGAGGACCCCCGCCGGCGGCGGCCCTGCTGGGACGCCTCGACCTCACGGGGGCTGGCCGGAGGTGTAACGTTCGCGGTCATCCCTTCGTATCTGGGCTATGAGTAGAACTCTGTCGGTGCGACCACTGGAGGCTTGCGGGCCGGATCGGGACCAGAGCTGCGACCGGCTATCCCCAGAACAGCTCTGTGCGCGCTACGCCGACAGGGTCTACCGCTTCGCTGCCATGGTGAGTCGCGACCTTGACGACGCCCAGGACCTGGCCCAGGACGCGCTGGAGCGCGCGATTCGTGGTCTCCCCAAGTTCGACCCCAGCCGCGGTCTACTGGAGGCGTGGCTGTGGCGGATAGTGGTCAACTCCGCGCACGACCGGGGAAGGGCTGCCAAGCGACGGCAGATGCTGATGGAGCGAATCATTGCCTTGACTCCGGGCCAAGCAGCGCTCGATCCGGAGGCGCCGGAGGGCCTGACGGACTCCGATCTGATCCAAGCGGTCCGTAGTCTTCGGCCTCGCCAGCGAGCGGTGCTTGCACTGAGGTTCGGAGCTGATCTGGACTACGCCACCCTGGCTAAGACCCTGGGGATATCCCCAACTGCGGCGAGGGTGGCCACCTGCCGCGCACTGGCGACACTGCGCTCCCGGCTTGCGTCGGCCGACAAGGAGGTGATCTGAGATGGCAGGTACTTTGGG
>JAJYPE010000074.1 GCA_021795585.1 Actinomycetes bacterium
GTCCGGCGTCGACCACTCGGGATCCCTCCAGTACGATCGAGTTTTCGATCTCGCATGACTTGAGGGTGCACCCCGGCCCAATCGATGTGAATGGACCTATGTAGGAGTCTTCGATCAGGGTACCGGCACCGATGACAGCGGGGCCGCGCACCTTGGAACGCACGATCGTCGATCCGCGCTCCACCACCACGCGGCCCTCGATGGCGGACTCGGAGTCGATCTGCCCGTCCAGGCGCACCTCGATATCCTCCAAGACGAGGCGGTTCCCCTCCAGCAGCGCCTCAGGCTGGCCAAGGTCCTTCCAATATCCGGTGATCTGCTGGCTGGAAACCCTGTAGCCGTTGTCGATAAGCCACTGCAGCGCGTCGGTGATCTCCAGTTCACCGCGAGCCGAAGGACGTATCGAGGCCACCGCCTCGTGAATGGTGGAGTCGAAGAAGTAGACGCCAACAAGGGCCAGGTCGCTGGGCGGCACCTTGGGCTTTTCCACGAGGGCCCGCACCGATCCATCCTCGCCCAGGTCGGCGACGCCAAAGCGATGGGGATCGGGCACCTTGGCCAACAGGATCTCGGCCGCGGTCCTGCCATCACGCTGACGGAACTGCGCAGCGAATTCGCTGATTCCCTCCTTGACCAGATTGTCTCCGAGGAACATCACGAAGTCCGACTCGCCCAGAAAATCGCGGGCGATGAGCACACAATGAGCCAGCCCCAAGGGCCTGTCCTGGGGAATGTAGGTAATCCGCAGGCCAAAGGCGCTGCCATCACCAAGGGCTGCCATGACCTCTTCCCGGGTGTCGCCGACGATCACCCCCACTTCCTTGACGCCCGCCGCTGCAAGCGACTCCAGGCCATAGAAAAGAATCGGCTTGTTTGCCAAAGGCACGAGTTGCTTCGCAGAGGTGTGGGTGATCGGCCGCAGCCTCGTACCGGTGCCACCTGCGAGCACCAGGCCTTTCAAATCGGACATACGGGCACCAATATTACTCAGGAGACTGGGAGCCCCAGGCTGCGGGCGATCACAAGGCGCTGAATCTCGCTCGTCCCCTCCCCGATCTCGAGGATCTTTGCGTCACGGTAGTGACGGGCAACCGCGTTGCCCTCGATAAATCCGGCCCCGCCGAAAATCTGTGTAGCGATCCGTGCGGCGTCCATGGCCGACTCGGTGGAAAAGAGTTTGGCCATGGCTGCGGCCTGGCCGAAAGGTCGGCCGGAATCTTTCAGCCAAGCCGCCCGATAGGTGAGCGCACGAGCGGCCTCGATCTTGGTGGCCATGTCGGAACACATGAAAGCGACTGCCTGGTGCTTGCCGATCGGGCCGCCAAAAGCATTGCGCGTCTTCGCGTACTCGAGCGAGGCGTCCAGACACCCCTGGGCTAGCCCGACGGCCAGGGCCGATATGGCCACCCGTCCGTCATCGAGAATGGCAAGGAATTGCGCAAAGCCCCGCCCCGGAGCGCCGAGCAGGTTTTCAGCCGGTACCCGCACTTCATCCAGGTAAAGGCCGTGCGTGTCCGACGCATGCCATCCCAGCTTGCGATAGGCCGGCTCAACCACCAGCCCGGGCGTGCCCGCGGGCACCAGGAAGGCCGATATTCCCTGGTCGGTCCGTGCCGTCACGGTTATTACCGAGGTAATAGGCGTCCCGCTGTTGGTGATGTAGGCCTTTGAGCCGTTGATCACCCACTCGCCGGCCACCTCGTCGAAACTGGCCGAAGTTCGCGTGGCTCCCGCGTCGGAGCCGGCGTCCGGTTCGGTAAGACCGAATGCGCCTAGAGCTTTACCCTCGCACATATCCGGCAGGTACCTGCGCTTCTGCTCCTCAGTGCCGAATGAATAGATTGGATTGGCTCCGAGCCCGACACCCGCGGAAAGCGTGATAGCCATCGAGGAATCCGCCCTTGCCAACTCTTCTATGGCTATGCAAAGGGTTGCGAACTCGAGGCCCAGGCCGCCATACTCCTCGGGAAAGGTGATGCCAAAAGCTCCAAGCTTGCCCAGCTCAAGAACGGTATCGAGGGGGAACTGCCCCTTCTCGTCCCACTCCTCGGCATACGGGGCCACCTTCTCGCGGGCGAAGGTCTGCAAAAGGCCTCTGAACTCATCTTGCTCCGTGGAAAAGCTGTAATCCATGGCCTAGAACCTATCGCCGCCGACGGCCCGGGCGGAGGCTAAGTCGAAAGCGGTCAAGCATAGAGGTGCTCGACGTCCCCGGCGGAGACGGTGCGGATGCAGGAGTCCAGTTCGACCAGGAGATGTCCCTGGTTGGATATATCCAGGACGTGCCCGCTGATGATCTCACCGTCGCTCAGCTCGACTCGCACGAACGCCTCCAGCGTCGCGCAGGCGGTGCGATACCGACCAAGGAGGTCGGCAAAGGCTGGGGCGAAGGAATCCTGCAAGGGCGCGTAAGCCTCCTTGAAACGCTTTAGAAGATCAAGGCGCAGTGCGTCGCGCGCTTCCGCGTCGAAGAGCCGCCCGGTCGTCTCGCGCAAAGAGGTGGCTGGGCGCCCGAGCCTGGCCAACTGCTCACGATCCTGGTTGACATTCATTCCGACGCCCACGACGACAAAGCGCCCTGAGGGCGACTCGCCCGCCTCCGCAAGAATCCCGGAGATCTTTTCCTTGCCCAGCAGCAGGTCGTTGGGCCACTTGATTGAAGCGCTCACGCCCAGGGCCCGCAGGGACTCCACCGCCGCCACTGACATCGCACAGGTCGCGGCGAAGTAGTCGTTGACCGTGAATTTCGGACGCACTAGGACCGACAGGAGTATCGAGCTACCCGGCACGTCGTCCCATTCACGGCCGAGCCTTCCCTTGCCCGCACTCTGATGGTCGGCCGAAAGCGCCGTTCCTTCGCCCGCTCCGCCTTGGGCCAGGCTCACCAGCTCCGCGTTGGTCGACGCTACCTCGTCAAAATGCGTCAATGTCCAGCCGCCGCCAAGGTCGGCTCGCGCCAATGTCTCCATAGGAGGAAACTTAGACCCTAAAATAGTTTGGTCAACCCTCAGAAAGGACCGGCGTGTTCAAGAAGATCCTTGTGGCGAATCGCGGAGAGATCGCGGTGCGGGTGATCCGGACCGCCCGCGAGATGGGGATCGCGACTGTCGCGGTCTACTCGGAACTCGACCGCGACGCGCTGCATGTCCGTCTCGCGGACGAGGCCTTCGCCCTAGGCGGCCAAACCGCGGCCGAGAGCTACCTGAACACCGAGGCGATCCTGGGCGCAATCAAGGCATCCGGGGCCGACGCCGTACACCCCGGATACGGTTTCTACTCCGAGAACGCGGACTTCGCGCGGGCCATCAGCGAGATCGGGGTCACATTCATCGGGCCACCGCCCGAAGCCATCGAGGTCATGGGGGATAAGATCAGCTCGCGAATCGCCGCCAGCCAGGCAGGCGTGGTGGGCGTGCCAGGCACCACCGAGGTGATCAAGTCGGCAAGCGAAGTCGTCGCCTTCGGTAACGAGCACGGTTGGCCGGTGGCCATCAAGGCCGCCTACGGAGGCGGCGGGCGCGGCATGCGCGTCGTCAACGACCCCGACAGCGCCGCAGCGGCCCTGGAGTCGGCTCAACGAGAGGCCGAGAAGGCCTTCGGTCGCTCCGAAAGCTACATGGAGCGCTATCTGACCTGGCCACGTCACATCGAGATGCAGATATTCGTCGACAACTTGGGCAACGGGGTTTGGCTGGGAGAGCGTGACTGCTCGAGCCAGCGCCGGCACCAGAAGCTGATCGAAGAGTCGCCCGCACCGGACTTTCCCGACGCTGTGCGCCAAGCCATGGGAGAAGCTGCCGTCAAGGTGGCCCTTGCTTGCGGATACCGCAACGCCGGGACCGTGGAGTTCCTCTTTCAGGATGGCGACTTCTACTTCTTGGAAATGAACACAAGGCTCCAGGTTGAGCACCCCGTCACCGAGATGGTGACCTCGATGGACTTGGTCGAGCTCCAGTTCCGCATCGCATCCGGGGAGCCCCTCGGATTCACCCAGGATGATATCGTGCGGTCCGGGCATGCTATCGAATGCCGTATAAATGCCGAAAACCCCAACCAGGGCAAGTTCCTGCCCTCGCCGGGCCGCATCTCCAAGTTCATCGCGCCCAACGGATTCGCAACCCGCCTCGATTCCGGTTACTTGGAGGGCGACACCGTCTCGCAGTATTACGACAACCTCATCGCAAAGTTGGTGGTCTGGGGCAAGGACCGGGACGCGGCGCGGCGAAGAATGCTCCGTGCCCTCGGCGAAACGGTCATCGAAGGTGTCGCAACCACCATTCCGGCCCACCTCCACATTCTCTCCCACCCCGACTTTGCCGCGGCGCGCCATTCGACCAAGTGGGTCGAGGACGTCGCCGGCCTTGCCGACCTGAAGGTCGAACCCCCCGCACCGGCGGGAGACCCGGAGGATGCGACGGTGGCCAGAAGCGTCCTGGCCGAGGTGAACGGCAAGCGCTTCGATGTCAGGCTGTACCTGCCGGAGGGCTTCGGCGATGTTGGCGGCGCTCCGGTGGGGGCGAAGGTTGCGCCGGCACGCAGAGCAGGGGCCAACAAGAGCCGCTCGCACGCCCATGGGGCGGTCTCAGGCGGCTCAGGCCGCATCGCCGTTCCCATGCAGGGGACAATTGTCAAGGTGCTGGTTGCCCAAGGGGACAAGGTCGAGGCGGGACAGACGGTCTGCGTCCTCGAGGCGATGAAGATGGAGAACGCGATCGTCGCCGACAAGTCTGGTGAAGTGGCCGAAGTCAAGGTAAAGGCAGGCGACACGGTCGGAACTGGCGACGTGGTCGTGGTCATCTCCTGAGCATTGACGGGATCCCACGTCACGGAACCTCGCGGGCGCCCTCCCGGATGGGGTCCTCCCGTGGGGTGGCCCTAACGCTTCGCGTCGCTCATTGCCTCTCGGAGGCGACCCCAATCCCACAGCGGGCTGCGGCCTCCACCGCCATGCTCTCTTAGGGGCGCTTGAAGCCTGCCCCACCTAGGTTGACGACGACCGGGCCCCTATCCCCACGCAAGTGGGGCAAGCCCGCCCACGCCGCCGCGGCTGTCGGTTCTACCCAGAGCCCCGCTGACGCAAGGGAAAGGCGTGCCTCCTGGACCTCTGCGTCGGATACGACCAGGACCTCGCCGCCGGTGGCTGCGATGGCGTCCAAGATCGACCGCATGCGGACCGGCCTGGAGATGGCAATCCCATCCGTGTAAAGGCTGTGCCCAGTCAGGTGTGCCGGCAGGCCCGCAAGCGGCGCGCAATTCCGGGACTGCACTGCGACCAGTCGGGGGAGCCTCCGAGCCGCACCAGTGGCTACCAGATGAGAAAACCCGGCGAAGACGCCCAGCAGGAGGCTTCCATTGCCCACTGGCATCAGGACCGCCTCGGGGATAGCGCCCAGCTGCTCGAAAACCTCGAAAGCCCAACTCTTGGTACCTTCGAGAAAGAACGGGCTGAACGCGTGACTGGCGTAATAGCAGCCTGCGCGGCCCGAGAGCTCGAGCGCTATCTCGGCGGCACGCTCTCTGGGGCCGGGGGCTGAAACAATGGCCGCACCATACGCCTGGGCCTGCGCGAGTTTGGCTTCAGGTGCCCCCTGAGGGACCACTACGGTCGTCCTAAGCCCTACATGGGCAGCATGAGCGGCTAGCGCGGCGGCGGCATTTCCGGAGCTGTCCACAACCACTTCAACGGCCCCGAGTTCGATTGCGGCGGCGGTGACCGCGGCGGCTCCGCGGTCTTTGAAGGACCCGGTCGGAGAAATGAAGTCGCACTTCACGAAAGTGCCCCCACCCATCGGCAAGATCGGGGTCATGCCGGCTCCAAGGTAGGTGCGCTCGAGAGCCCGCGGAGTGAGCGCGATGGCGTCGGCATACCGCGCCAGTCCGAATGGACGCCCCGCCAACGATGGCGGCAAAGGCTGAAGATCGGAGACGAGATCCAGCGGGGAGCCGCAATCGCACACCGTCCGGGAAATCACGACGTCGTACTCAGCTCCACATCGCGAGCAGTGGAGTCTCCGGCTTTGCGCAGGCGTCGGATCCATCGACGAAGACTCTACTTGCCGGGCATCGCCGGCCCCGTGAAAGTCCACGCCAGGTTCTATGATGCAAGAGTTGCCGGGAAAGACGAGGTGTAAAGATGACCGCCGACCTCAACAAGCTTCTCGATGAAGCGCTGGACGCAGCGGCGCCTGACCTGCTCCGAATCTCGCATGCCATTCACGCGGAGCCTGAGCTGGCATTTTCCGAGCACCGATCGAGCGAGCTCGCCGCCGGATACCTTGCTTTGCTCGGCTTCTCGGTAGAGCGGGGGGTGGCCGGGATGGAGACGGCGTTCTCGGCAACGACCGGCACCGGCGACCTACACATCGCAATTTGTGCCGAATATGACGCTCTGCCCGACGTCGGACATGCGTGCGGCCACAACATCATCGCCGCAGCGGCGCTCGGGGCGGGCGCCCTCCTTTCCACGGTCGCTTCAGAACTCGGTGCGCGTATCACTGTTCTCGGCACCCCGGCCGAGGAAGGGGGAGGCGGGAAGATACTGATGCTCGAGGCCGGGACCTTCGAAGACGTGGACGCGGCCATGATGGTGCACCCGGCACCAGCGGAGTTCGACCGGATGCCGACGATCGCCGCCCAGCACATCGACGTCACCTTTACAGGCAAGGAGGCGCACGCCTCCGCCTTCCCGAATCTGGGCATCAACGCCTTGGACGCCATGACCGTGGCACAGGTGGCAATAGGGCTCATGCGCCAGACCCTGCTGCCGGACGAGCGAGTGCACGGGATAGTGACACATGGCGGAGACGCACCAAATATCATTCCCGCGAAGGTGACGGCGCGCTACATTGCCCGGGCCGACACCCTGGCTCGGCTGGAGAAGCTGATACCCCGGGTGCGCGCCTGCTTCGAAGCCGGCGCTGTTGCAACCGGCGCGGCAGTCGACTTCGCCCTTCCCTACCCTCCTTACTCCGAGCTGATCACCGATGAGGTGATGGCGGAGCGCTGGAGGCGAATTGCAGCCGGAAGAGGAAGGGTGATGATGGACGCCACTGAGGCCCGGGCGCTCAAGGCTTCCACCGACATGGGTAACGTCTCGATGTCGGTCCCATCCATACATCCCCTCATCTCCATAGACTCATGGCCGGCCGTCAACCACCAGCCCGAGTTCACCGCCGCGTGCATCACCGAGGCGGCCGACCGGGCAGTCCTGGACGGTGCCTACGCGATGGCAGCCCTGGTCGTCGAGATGTGCACCGATGATGCGCTGCGCTCACGCTACGCCAACGGAGCCGCGCGAAGGGAACTTCGCGCAGCCGTCGCGAATTCGGCCAACGCGCTCTGAAGTCTCGAGGCCGCCCTATTCGGCGGCCTCGGCCAAGGCCTCGGCCAACGCGGGGTGCACTAGAAGCGACTCGACGATGTCGTCGACCTTGAGATGGGCGGTGACGGCAACCGCGATGACCGAGATCAGCTCGGCGGCGCTGTGACCAACGATCGAACCTCCGAGCACCACGCCCGTTGCAGGGTCGGAGACGATCTTCACGAATCCCCTGGCGTCACCGTCGATCAAGGCCCTTGCATTGGCGGCAAAGGGCACCTTCGTAACCCGGATCTTGCGGCCGGTGGCAAAAGCCTCGGCCTCGGCCAGGCCCACGTCGGCAATCTCGGGCTCGGTAAAGATCGCTGACGCGGCCTTCTCGTAGTCGAGATGCCTATGGGTGCGAGAATCCAGGCCCATCACATGCTCGGCCACCTTGCGCCCCTGCGTCGATGCCACCGACGCCAGAGGGAGCTTGCCCGAGATGTCTCCGGCCGCGTAGATGTGGCGCAGATTGGAAACGCAGTGGTGGTCGACCGGAATGTACCCGCCGGAATCGACGAATACGCCGGCCCGCTGAAGACCAAGCCCATCGGAGTTTGGAACCGAGCCGATGGCCAGCAGAACGTGACTGCCCGCAATTACCCGCTGGTCGTCACAAAGGACTGATATGCCGTCCTCCCCGCGCTCCACCCCAACTGCGCGCGCACCCTTGTACAGCCGCACTCCGGACTCGAGGAAATCCGCCTCAAGTGCCGCTGCAACCTCCGGGTCCTTGGCGGGAAGCACCTGCTGCCTGGAAACTATGAGGGAGACCTGGGAGCCCAAAGAACGAAACATGTGGACGAACTCCACGCCGGTCACTCCGGAACCGACGACGACCAGGTGCTCGGGAATCTCGGGCGGAGGGTAGGCGTGTCGAGTACTCAGCACTCTCACTCCGTCCACATCGGCCCACTCCGGAATCCGCGGCCGCGAGCCGGTGGAGACCAGTATCGCATCGGCCTCGACCCGCTCGATTGCCCCTTCGCGCGTCGAAATTTCGACCTCGTGCGGCGAAACAAGCCTGCCGCTTCCCGCGATCACTCGCACTCCCTGTGATTCGAGGAGCGCCAAGTTCGAGTTGGCCAGGCGTTCAGTGATACCGGCCACCCTCTCTTTGATGGCGGCCAGGTCAAGCGCCGGGGCAAGTTGGCGCAGACCCATGCGCTCGGCGCGATGGGCCATGGTTAGCACGTCTCCGGTAGCGATCATTGCCTTTGAGGGAATGCAGTCCCACAGGTTGGCCGCTCCTCCGACAATGTCCCGCTCGATCAGCGTTACCTCAGCGCCCAGCCGCGCACCGTGGGATGCGGCTTGAATGCCGGCCGGGCCGCCGCCCAGAATTACGAATTTGACGGCC